>CAZOUP010000007.1:48134-63250 GCA_964583035.1 uncultured Akkermansia sp. | reverse complement strand
TAACTGAAGAGGCGAATCGTCAGCGGATAGCGATAGGCCGATCCCTCACTGACCCGCAGCGCACCGATGAAGGTGTAAATGATGTCTCCAATTGCGATGACAATGATCGCCGGAATCGCGACAATCAATCCGATGATCGTGACCGCGATGATTCCCGCAATGAAAGCATAAATCGTCATCGAGATCTGAAAGTTCAAACTCTCTATCGCCTGCCCCCGAACGAACTCACTCTCATCTTTCTTGATCAGCCAGACCACGAAAGGCGCGAGAATATGGCCGAGAGGAATACCGACCCAGCCTGCCACCGAGGCAAGGTGAGCTGCGACGGCCCAGTTCTTCTCAGCGCGGTCCGGTGAAGCATCCGGTGTCAATGCGGGCGGATTAGATCCAACTGACTGCTCATTTTTCGTTTCGTTTGTCATGGTTAAATTTTTAACTGAGAAAGTATCGAGCGCAGTTACAAAAAGCAGAGGGAGTTGGAATTGCTCTGGTCAGAGATGGGGTTTCGGGGATTGAACTCCCTCACAATCAGGGCAAGATGTCGGCATGAAATCTCTGATTTATCTTTTTCTTTTCACCCTCGGCAGCCATGCAATCCTTTCCGCTGAAGATCGAAAACCAAATATCGTTCTCCTCATGGCTGACGATCTCAACACCGCCCTCAGTGGCTATGGGCACCCACAGTGTCAGACGCCAAGGCTCGATGAACTCGCTCAGCGGGGCGTCCAGTTCGAAGCCATGCATTGTCAGTATCCGGTCTGCGGAGCCTCGCGCGCCTCGATGATGACTGGCCTCTACCCCTATACCAACGGTATGTTAGGAAAGAGCGGGAACCTCCGGGAAAACTTACCGGACGTAGTGACACTCTCACAGTTGTTTCGTGAAAATGGTTATCGCGTCGGTCGCGTCAGCAAAATCTACCACATGGGAATCCCCACCGAAATCATCGCCGGGACCGCCGAGCACGATGATCCGAAGTCCTGGGACGAAGTGGTTAACATTACCGCGCCGGAACAGAATGCCCCCGGAGTGAGGACGGAGTGGTCACCGAAAGATACCTCTTCGCAAACATTCACCGGCGTCGAGGCGACCACGGGCGATCTCGAGCACGCCGATGGCATGGCCGCCGACGCCGCGATCGACTTCCTGAAGCGGAATCAGGACAAACCTTTCTTTCTTGGTTGTGGGTTTGTCAGGCCTCACGTTCCTCTCGTCGCCCCCGCAATCTACTTCGATCTTTATGACCGCGATGCCATGATCGCCCCCGTCGTCCCTGAAAACGATCTCAATGATGTCCCGAACGTCATCCGTGACTACAAAGCGAATTCGCGATACGGCATCACCCCCGACCTCCACAAAGGTCTCCTCGAAGCCTACTACGCAAGCATTTCCTACATGGATGCTCAGGTCGGGCGCGTCCTCGATGCCCTCGACGAATTGGGACTCGCCGAAAATACCATTGTCATTTTCTCAAGCGATCATGGCTATCTGTTAGGCGAGCATCACAAGTTTCAAAAGCAGCACCTGTTTGAAGAATCGACGAGAGTTCCCTTCATCCTCAGCGTGCCCTGGCTATCCGGAACACACGGAAAGAAAACAGCACACCTCACCGAGTTGATTGACCTTTACCCAACGATCGCCGAACTCGCGGAGTTGAATCCACCGGACGATCTTCATGGTCAAAGTCTGCTTTCCCTTCTCAATAATCCAGAAACAACGGACTGGGACAAAGATCTTGTCTTCACGATCAGCCGCAATGGCGGGGAGTCGATTCGCACGCGCGACTGGCGTTTTATTCACTGGGGCTTTGGCGACAAAGGCACGGAGCTTTTTGATCTCAAAAATGATCCCGGTGAGTTCACCAATCTAGCCGACGATCCCGCCTACGCGGAAAAAGTCGAAGAACTCAGCACCCTTCTCAAAGCGAAAAGGGCTGAAGCGGGCTACGATCCTGAGAAGTTTCGTTAGTCCCTTTATCGATTCTTTCACTTGTTGCGATTTACGTCATCGCTAGACTCTTACCATGCTTCCTGAACGATCATTTCGCGATCTCCTTACTACCGCGCTCCTCTTAACGACGAGCTCTTTTTTGTTTGGTCAGGACGAGGCCGCCAGTCTGACGACACGACCCGCTCCCGAAGCAGGTCCGACCGCCGTCACAGCGAGGATGGTCATTCTGAACATCGAGCAAATCAAAGGGGCCGAGCAATCCTTTACCGCCGACATCGCTTTTGAAGCCATTTGGCAGGACAACCGCCTCAAGCACAAGAACAGCGAGAGAATCACAAAAAAGCTCAGCGAAATCTGGCACCCTGATTTTCAAATTCTGAATCGGCAGCGAGTTCAGAGCACTTTTCCTGAGGATGCCGAGATTACCTCTGACGGTGAAGTCCGCTACATTCAGCGGGTTTGGGGAATGTTTTCCCAGCCTCTCCAGCTTCAGGATTTTCCCTTCGACACCCAAACCCTGGAAGTCACCCTGCTTTCGCCCGGCAATTCCCAGGGGAGCGTCGTCATTCAGGAAAATGCGGAAAACCCCTCGCGGGTCTCCGACACCTTTTCGATCGCCGATTGGAAAATGGTCGCTTGGAAATCCGGAACCGGAGAACTCCCTCTCTATTCCAGCAAAGGCAACCTTCCCAGCTTTCATGCCTCCGTGACGATGAAACGGGCTTCCGGCTACTACTTCATCAATGTCATCCTCCCTCTCTTCCTCATCATCTGCATGTCGTGGATCGTTTTTTGGATCCCGTCATCGCAAATAGGGCCGCGTATCAGCGTGTCGGTCACGGCCATGCTGACCCTGACCGCCTACCGCTTTGCAATCGGCGCATCCCTTCCGAAGATTGCCTACCTAACGAGACTCGACTGGTTTATTCTCGGCTCTTCGATTCTCGTCTTCATCAGCCTGATCGAAGTTGTCGTGACCTCTGCTCTCGTTGAAAAGGAGCGTCAGACATTGGCGCGTAAGATCAACCACTCAATGCGCTGGATTGCACCGGCAGCGTTTCTCTTTATCGCATTTATCAGCCTTTTCTAAGCTCCACCGATCGTGTCGAGGCGCTTGATCAAATTCTGATCCCGATCCGTCACGAAGTTGATGACCGTTCCCTTGCGACCGGCGCGAGCGGTTCGACCGGCACGGTGAAGGTAGTTTTTCATCTCTTTGGGCAAATGATAGTTGATCACGCGGTCTATGTTCTCAACATCCAGCCCCCGTGCTGCTAATTCAGTCGAGATGAGAATCTCAAGCGTCCCCTCGCGAAATTCAGTGAGGTTCTGGCGGCGCTCCTTCTTGTCCATGTCGCCACGATAAATCGCGCAGGCGTAACCATTCTCCTTCAACTCCTCCGCAAGTTTGTCGCATTGCTCACGAGTGTTCCCGAAAATCAGCGTGCCTCCTTCGATCGGTCGCGCGAGCACTTCCTCCAGTAAGGGGAACCGCTTCCCGTTTGGAACCGGAAGGTTCTCCGTCTTCAGCGAGGGAACAAGCCGGTGCCGCCCAACCGTCTCGATGATTTCGGCGTCCCGAAACATCTCCCCAATCAATTCCTGAACCGCATCAGAAGCCGTCGCCGTGAAGAGTGCCATTTGCTTTTCCACGGGACTTTTCTTCAAAACCCTCTTGATCCCGGGAAGAAATCCCTGGTCCAAAATCTGATCCGCTTCATCAAGCACGAGCACTCTGAGATCGGAAAGATCGACGAGGTTCAACCCCATCAGTTGCTCAAGGCGCCCCGGAGTGGCGAGCAAAATTTCAAACGGACTTGCGACATTTTTTCGTGCAATCTTCATCGCGACGCCTCCCACCGCCGAACGAACTCGCAGGCGGGTATCGTGGGTGAACAACTTAAACGCCTTCGCGACTTGCTCGCCAAGATCACTCGAGGGAACAAGGACCAGCCCGCGCGGTCGACCCGCCTCGGAAACCGGGTCACCACTCTCTTCCAAACGCTTCAGCCGCTGCAACATCGGCAGAGCATAGGCCAAAGTCTTTCCGCTGCCGGTCTCGGCAACTCCAACGGCTGACCCCTCCTTCAACAAAATCGGGAGGGTGCGCTCCTGAATCTCCGTAGGAGTATCAAACCCTAACTCACCCAGGGTGGTGAGGATGGAGGGAAGAAGGTCAAAACCGTGAAAAGATGCCATGCTCGCACCCTACAATGCTTCGTCGAATTGGCATGGGAAATTCGACCGGCTCAAAGATCGTTTTCCGGCAAATTAGCACGATTTCCGACGAAGAAGTTGACCCGTTTCTGCATTGCGATTACGAGGGCATCCCATGCACAAAACCTCCAAAATCGACTTTTTCACCGTAGAGATTGGTTCCTCATCCGATCTCGAAATTATCCTGAAAAATCTCCACGCCCTTCCGAAGGACAGCGGAAAACGCAACGAAGAGATCAACGATGACTGGATCCGGCTCGCCCGCGGAAAGCTCACCGAAAGCGGCTACCTCGGCGACATGATGCGTATCTCGATGGCCCCGGCCGGCTTCCGCGCCAATCTCGCCGGCGAAATCGTGCCGGTTAATCTGAGCAAAGACGAGGGGATGGCTGAATGCTCCGCGTTTTACTACGACTTCGAAAGCTCTCTTCTCGTTCTCCAGCGAAACAGCAAAGCCGTCACCAGCTCGCAGTTGTCCCGCTATTTCAAACGGGTCGCCGATGTCGATGGAGAGGTCGAGATCAAACCGGTTTTGCGCCCCACCGATATCATGAAGGTGAAGGCTCTCCCTGTGATCCGGAAGATTCACATCTCCTCAACCATCGTCGATGCCATGACCACCCTCGACAACATCGATGAAAGCACTCGTCAAACGATCCTCAATGCCGCTCAAGCCGAGTCACCCGGCCTCGAAGTGATCATGAAATCCGCCCGCGAAAAAGGAGCCACCCTGAACCAGGCAGTCGCCACCGAAGTGATCGAGTCATGGATCAAAATTCACGACTACCTTTCCGATGACGAAAACGAGATCGTCAAAAAAATCCTCATCACCGGCAAAGACGAATCCGGAGCCACTGCCGAATTTGATTTGCTGAAAGACCGCATGTTCACGATCATGAGTTACCAATGGGTTCCCGACGACGGCGAACTCTGGAAGACGAGAAGCGCCCAGATTCAACAAGCCTGGGACTTAAACAAAGCGAATCTTCTTCGCACCCTCGCCGCAGCGCAAACCGCTGAGTAGTCAGCCCTTTCCTTTCGCTGCCTTCGCGATCGCGGCAGCGACGGGATTGATCGTCGGACGACCCGGCGTTCTCTTCAATCGTTGCGTCGCCGCTCCGGATTGCGTGGCGGAACTGTCCGATTTTTCCTTCACCTCCGTGACGCGGACATACCGTGCCCGTGCCGCCAGCCCCAGGAGAATGGAGTCTCCTTCTCTAAGTTTTCTCGGTTCGCGTTTTACCGGCTCCCCGTTAATTCGCGTTCCATTGGTCGAGCCGAGATCAACGATCACAAATCCGTCCCCCTTTCGGCGAAGCTCGCAATGGCTTCCGGAAACAGCTTCCTCATCGATGATGATCGCATTCTGCTCCCCCCGCCCTAGCGAAACCACCTCAGCACCGAGCTGATAATATCGCGCAGGAAGACGCGGAAGTTCAACGATCAAGTTGTAGAGTTGCGATGACATGAACGACCAGTTTATCGAAGAAAGCGCTCCCCTGTCAACGGATCTGCGTGACTGGAAACACCCGGCAAAGCCAAAAAGTAAACAGGGTTAGGTCACTGACCCAACCCTGTTTGAATCCGACGCCCGCCTACGCCTTCCACGGGAGAGGCCACTCGCCGGGATTGGCCACGGCATATTCTCCATCCGCATTCGGAAGCACCTTTGGATCGGCGTCGAAGGAAAACTCTTCCGGCATGAGAGAGTAATCGGACTCGACTGCCTCGTTCCAATCGACAACCTGTCCGCTATAAGTCGCGATGCGTCCGAGGACCGCCGTGAACGAGCTCTTCGCCGCGAAGTAGGCGTCGTTCTGAGGCTTGTCATTCAGGATCGCATCCCAGAGCTTTTCGTGCTCAGCATCCTTCGGGTTTTTGGCTCCGCTGCGGGGAGCGCGATACTGCCATTTAACGTTACCCTGAAAATCGGTGATACGTCCTTTGCCGGGATCCATGAGTCCTTCCGTTCCAATGAGATCCTCTCCGACACGGCGGAAAGCTCCCTTAATTTGACGGCACTGGCTGTTCATGATCGCGCTGTTGTGCTCGGGACCGTAGCGATACTCGATGAAGTGCTGGTTGAAGATTTCGCCGATCTTGGCAGACTCATTAATGCGGGCGCCATGTCCCTGCGCAGAAACCGGATGTCCTCCCATCGTTGGATCACCGCTCACGAACCAGTTCATGACATCGATGTTGTGAACGTGCTGTTCGCAGATGTGGTCACCACTGAGCCAACGGAATTGCTGCCAGTTGCGCATTTGAAATTCCATCTCCGTCCATCCCGCCTGACGCTCGATCGTCCAGGGGCGCGCGCCATTCCAGTAGACCTGCCCGCTCGTGATCTCACCAATGGCACCTTCCTGATACTTTTTGAAAGACTCCATGTAGGATTCCTGACAGTGTCGCTGCAAACCGACGACAACTTTGAGGTTCTTCTGGTCGGCTTCTTCTGCCGCCTTCATGACCATGTTGTAACCGTGAGCATCGACGCAAACCGGCTTCTCCATGAAGACATGCTTTCCTGCTTTGATCGCGTAATCAAAATGAATCGGACGAAAACCCGGAGGAGTCGCAATGCAAACAACATCGACCTGATCGATGACCTGCTTGTAGGCATCGAAACCGGCATACTGTCGACTCTCAGGAATGTCCATCTGAGAATCCTTCCCCATTTTTTCAAGCTGCTTCCGAATCACCGGAAGACCTGATCCGCGTGGGCCGGTGCCATCGATTTTATCCGCAAACGCTTCGGCCACGGCGTAGAGGCTCGCGCCATCGTTCGCATTCAGGTTCTGGACGATCGCGCCGGAATTTCGACCGCCACAGCCGATCATCCCGACCTTGATTTGATCGCTGCCGGCGACTTGAGCACTCAGCTCTACGGGAAGGGCAGAGGCGGCGGCAACGCTGGCGGAACCAGCAAGAAATTTTCGACGGGAGCTTGAGGAAGGTTCGGAGGATTTTTCGTTAGTCATGGGGCGAGACTTTAAAGGCGAACGTGAAAGGAACAAGTCACGCAATTCGTTATCAGTGCCTCTGTCCAGCACTCCAAATCTTCACCTCGTCAAAAAGCGTTCCGCTTCCGTTTACCGTGAAATGAACACTCTCTTTCGTTGCGTGTGCGAGGCCGGGTGATTTCAAATAACCGACAAATTCACCGTCGAGCAGCACCCGCATTTCATCCCCGACAATTTCGATCTGCATTTCATACCAGCGATTTGACTCCATCTCCCGCTTAATCGTTTTGCCGCGGCCCTCGATTAGCTGATCGGCGTCAGACTTCGTCGCAGGGTCTCTTCTCATCGCAAAAATATCATTCCGCATGATGCCCTCTTTGTCATCACCGAGGCGAATCTGCTTCATTGCGACGGCTACTCTCGCAATGTGCCCGGCGTGAGATCCTTTGTAATTCTTATCGTCGAAAACCACGTTAAAAGTCGGCGAACCGGCGAGTTTGAACCGGAAAGACATAATCAAATCGGACATCGGAACATAAACACGACCGACCGAGCCATGATCGTCACGGTCCTGTGTGCCAAGAAGGACCCCCTCCACCACCTCAAAACCCGGGATGATCACCTTCCACTCTCCCAGATCATCACGTTCGAAATCGTCGCTAAAAAGGAGCTCTCTTTTCTCCGCTAACGGCACCTGAGAAACCTCCTGGGCGAATGCAGGGGCATTCAGCGAAACTAGGATGACGGCGAGAGATAGCGAGATTCGATTCATCATTGATCGTTACCTCAATCGGGAGAGCTTTAACAAGTCTCCTTTCAACCTGATGAGCGTGTCGATATTTCCCCTGGAGTCGGAGAAGCCACACTTATAAGCAGCACGAAAAAACAGAGCACGAGATTAAAGAGCGGGATCTGAAGCCCCAACGGCAGCGAATAAATAATCGCCGTGGCCGGAATCCAGACAATCCAGATCGAGAGCAGGACGCTTGGGATCTGGAAGAGAAAGAGATACCGATTCAATTGCAGACGATAAGCGGACCATGAAAATCCAGCATCTTTCCAGCCATAGCATATTGCGGTGAGTGGCGCGGACCAGATCGGGCAATAGACGAACTGGTCGACGACTACTTTCGTCAGGATCGTCTGCCACTTCGCATCGTCGCCAAAGAGCCACGCCTGAGCCCGGTAGAGCGCATCGACTTCGACACCGCGGACCGTCCAGTAGATCACAAAAAACAATCCCCACGAGAGCGCAGCACCGGCAGGAACACGTCCGGACCAGAGTAGATAAAAGAAAGGAATCAACCCGCCGAATATCGCCGTCGAGACCGCTGAGTAGGCATAGCCGTAGCGTTCTTTGAACTCGATGATTCGATCAAAGATCCCCGCCGCCTGCGGAACGCCGTAGTAAACCGCGACGACGAGAATGCCGATGACCCACAGTGCGATCCCCGGCACGAGATTCGCGCGGACGCCGCTGAGGCTGGTCAACCAGAGGGTACGGAAAGGAGAAGGTGAGGAATTCAGCATCGGCTCAGCAGGAGTGCACTGAACCACAGAAAGCGAAATCCGCTACGCGAGGACGTCCTTAATGACGTGCCCGTGCACATTCGTCAGCCTTCGCTCGAGTCCATTGTGGTAGTAGCTCAATCGCTCATGATCCAACCCCATGAGGTGCAGGATCGTCGCGTTGAAATCATAGACCTCGACAGGGTCGGCCGCGACCTTGTAGCCGAACTCATCACTCTGCCCGTAGCTAAAACCTTTCTTCACGCCGGCTCCGGCGAGGAAGCAAGTGAACGCTTCAGGGTTGTGATCACGGCCAGTTCCGTTGCCCTGAAGGAATGGCATCCGCCCGAACTCGGTCGCCCAGACGATGAGCGTATTCTCAAGCAAGCCGCGCCGCTTCATGTCAGCGATCATTGCCGCCGTCGGTTGGTCCATGATCTCGGCCTGCATCGCATGGGTATCCGCAATGTCAGAGTGTGAGTCCCAGTTTGTGATGCCGTTTCCGCCGCTCGGATCACTGCCGTTGAAGAGCTGAACGACGCGAACACCCTTCTCGATGAGGCGACGGGCGAGAATGCAATTTTTCGCATACTCACGCTTCAGCTCCGTTCCGGTGTCGGTTCCGTATTCCTTGTGGATGGACTCGGGCTCTTTGGAGAGATCCATCATGTCAGGGACTGAAGTCTGCATCTGACCGGCCAATTCATAGCTCGCGATCCGCGCAGCGAGATCAGCATCTTTAGGAAACTTCTCCATGTGCTGCGCATTGAGGCGCTTCAGCAAATCGACAGTCTGCTTATCGTCGGACGCGGAGAATCCCTGAGGACGGCGGAGGTTTGCGGGTGGATTCTTTGCATTGAAATCGGTGCCTTGAAAAGCAGCGGGGAGGAAACCATTTCCAAAGTTGTTTTTACCGGAACGAGCAAGACCGCGCGGATCATTGATCGCGACAAAAGCCGGCAACTCTTCGCAGGCGGAACCGAGAGCGTAAGTCACCCAGGCACCGAAGGAGGGAAAGCCTTCCATCGTGAATCCTGTGTTCATGAAATTTTCACCCTGGGGGTGCGCGCTCGTCTGGCTCGTGAGCGAATGAATAAAAGAAAAATCGTCGACAAGTGCGCCCATCTTCGGGAGCAAGTCGGAGGTCATTTTTCCACTCTGTCCACGCGGTTTAAAATCCCAGAACGGCTTCGCAATATTTCCGGTCGGCCCCTCGAAAGTTACCGCGGGCATGCCGGGAGGTTTCTGTCCGTGAAATTTATACAAGTCAGGCTTGTAGTCGAAAGTATCGACATGACTCACCGCTCCGGGGCAATAGATCACGAGGACCTGCTTGGCAGGAGCATCGAAGTGCCCGGCGCGCGGCGCGTAGGGATGGTCAGGATCGAACTCCGGACGGATCGGAAGCTTTCCGCTGAAAGCAGTCGGGTCCTCATCATTCGCCGAGAGCAGCTGCGCGAGACCGAGACCACCGAGGGCGCCGGCGGTATTCTTCAGAAAGTGCCGGCGATCGAGAAGGCGATGCCCGAATGGGGAGATGGATTCAGCTTCGTTCATGGATTCAGAATTTGATGAAGTTTCGCAGTAAGTTCCGTGACGACCTCCGGGTGAGAGGCTGCCACATTTTTCGTTTCAGCAGGATCGGTGTGATGATCGTAGAGCTCGACGAAGACGGGATCAGCCTTGAGATCCCGATAATCGAGCCAGGTCACAAATCGGTATTGGTCAGTCCGCACGCTGTAGCCCATGAGGTGGCTCTCAAAGAGTTCGCGATCCCAAAGTTCGCCCTGTTGTTTGATGATGCGTTCTTCGACTTCTTCGATGAGGGGGCCAAAGAAAGTCTCCCGCATTTCCGCTGAGAGCGGATTAGCGGCCCACTCACGGAGAGCGGGACTGGGGAACTGACTCAAGGCGACTTCCTTCCATTCCAGATCCGGCTCATCCAAGAGCGGGGCGAAGCTTTTCCCCACGACATGCTCCGGAGTAGGCAATCCCGCGAGTTCGCACAGGGTCGGGTAAATATCGACGAGCTCGACGAGAGCGTTCGTCCCCTCCCCTTTTGCCCTCATTTCCGGTGTCGAGACAATGAGGGGAACCCGCGTCGAAATCTCGTAGTTCGTCGCCTTTCCCCAGATTCCCATCTCACCGAGGTGCCAGCCATGATCACCCCAGACGATGATGATCGTGTTATCGCTCACCCCGACTTCGTCAAGCGTCTTGACCAGCTTTCCGATGAGAGCGTCCACATAACTGGCACTTGCATAATAGGCGTGAAGGAGTGTCTTCGAGAGATCGTCACCCATCGGACCAATCTTTGGAATCTTCGCCCTGACACGCAACTCAAAGGACGGGTGCAACCCAATCATCGCTCCGCCCTCGGGACCTGTTGCCTGCGTCGGAAGCACGATCTCGTCGCGCTCGTAGAGGTCCCAGTATTTCTGCGGCGCACACCAATTGAGATGCGGGAGTTTGTAACCCATCGCGAGGAAGAATGGTTTGTCGTCATTCTCCGCCATCTCCTTCAGCGTCACGATCGCCGCCTCGGTGTTGTAGCCGTCAATGTAGGCATGATCCGGAACGTCAGCACTCTCATAAGCCGGACCACTCGCCAAACCGCGCTTCGACGCTTCGCCGTATTTCTCAAACATTTCCTTCTTCTGCTGCATGTGGAGTTCATGATTCTCCGGATCAGCAAAGGTATAATTCGGCTTCTTGAATGGCGTGTTCTTGAAGTCCGGAAGACGGCTCCACGATTGAGGGTCGGCGTTCGGACGGTGGAAGATCTTCCCGCTCGAAACGGTCTCATAACCGTGCGCCATGAAGTGCTGCGGGATCGTGATCACGTCAGGATTAAGATCACGGAACTCGACATAGTTGTGCGTGATCCCCGTGTCATCAGGACGCAACCCGGAAAGAAGGCTCGCCCGCGAAGGCGAACAGATCGCCTGCTGGCAGTAGGCGCGATCAAAACGCAGACCCTTTGCTGCGAGCGCATCGAGGTTCGGTGACTTCACCGCCGGAGAACCGTAGCAGCCCAGTTCGGGACGCAGGTCATCGATCGCGATGAAGAGGACATTGGGACGTTCCGCCGCGAGGGCGGAATGACTAATAACGAAATACCCAAGGACCCAAAGAAGCCCGAAAAATGAATTTGAACTGTTCATATTAACACTTTAAATATTAGAATGTCGACGCAGGAAACGAAACCGTTTGATCTGGAAGAGCGAACCGCACTCTTTGGAGAATCCATCATTGAGTTTGCCCGAAAAATTCCGAAGGATCCTGTGACGCAACGACTCATCAGCCAAGTCGTCGGCGCAGGAACAGGCGTCGGTGCCAACTACTGCGAAGCGGACGACTCGGTTTCGAAAAAGGAATTCAAACAAAAAATTGGCTACTGCAAAAAGGAAGCGAGAGAGACGAAATTCTTTCTCCGAATGATCGTGAAAGCCGTCCCTTCCCTTCGGGAGAGCGCGAAACCAATTTGGCAGGAGGCAAAAGAACTCCACCTCATTTTCGCCAAAATCTACCGCACCTAAGCGACGCTTTTCGGATTTCAACATTCGGACTTCTTTCGTCATTGGGTAATTGGGTAATTGGGTATTTCGTCATTCTCCCCACCCTTCAGGGAAGAAAAGCGTATTCGTTAGAGTTAATGAGGCTGCGGCAGACCAGAGTCAGATCGACATCCTCACAAGCAGCGAGTTCCTCACTGCTCGGCTCACGACTGAGGAGAAGTTCAAAAGCCCGGCGGACTGCAGCACCACGATCTTCGCCAGCTTCTTTTTCCGCGCGCTCGGCAATGTATTTTGACTGCTCAATCACGAAGTCACTGTTCATTAAATTGAGCGCTTGAAGCGGAGTTGTCGAAACAGGCCGCTTCGCCCTGACTTGTCCACAATCCGGGAAGTCAAAGGCGGTGAACATCCTGTCATCGACCCGGCGCATCCGCTCCTGATAGAGCATCCGGCGCCAGGTCTCGGGACCGTGATTATCGACCACTTCCCACTGCGCGTAGGTTTTTTTCACGTTATGAATGCGGAAGCTCTTGCCGCCGATTTCTTCATTGAGCTTTCCCGATGCGAGAAGGATTCCGTCGCGGATCACTTCAGCTTCGACGCGACGAGGAGGATAGCGCCAGAGGAGGAAGGCTCCGGCATCAGCGCTGATGCCTTCATCGGTCGGGGCGCTCGAGCGCTTGAAAGCATCGGTCATGACGACGGTTTTAATCATCTCCTTCATCGACCAGTCATGCTCGACAAACTCCGAGGCAAGCCAGTCGAGAAGCTCTGGATGGGACGGCTCTGCACCAGCGTGACCGAAGTCAGTCGCGGTCGGGACAATGCCCGCTCCGAAAATATGGTGCCAAATCCGATTCGCCATGACCCGGGCCGTGAGAGGATTTGACTCTTCCGTGAGCCACTCGGCAAAGCGAAGGCGGCGCTCCGAGTCAGACGCCGACGAGTCGAGTTCCAGATCCCCATCCATGATTTCAAAACCAGCGGGAACCACTTCGTCACGTGGGTTCTCCGGGCTTCCGCGGTGAAGAACGCGAGTCACGTCGGGCATCGCGGTGAAGCTACCCACAAAACTGTGCTGAGGGCCTTCCTCTCCGAGCATCGCAATGAGTTCGTGCAGACGGCCTGAGGCTTTCTGCAATTTAGGATCTTCTTTGATTTTCTGCTCGGCCCATCCGGTGTTACCCAGTTCCTTCCAGCTCCCGTCTTCCAACTGCGCGGACACCTTGAAGCCGGGCAAATACTTCGTCGTTCCCCCTTCAAGGTAATCGGTTTCAAAATAATACTCGCGGTTACTGCTGAAGCGAAAACGGCTCACTTCCTCTGCCTCGGGAAGGCGAACCTCGATCCACGGCTTCTCTTTGCTGTCTTTTGGCAAACCAGTCCGCCAAGCCATCGTTCCAAACTGACCGTCGTTGGCTTTCGAGAGGTCATTCCCCTCCTTCGTCATGCCTTCGCCGGTCGCCAGCTCTGCTCCATTGGAAGCGAGGGCGAGGTTCTTCGAGTAGTTTTCCGTTCCGAAGACCTGTAGTTCATCGATCCCGACATTCTTCGCTGAAAACTCGATCCGAAGCGCTGTAGTCTTCGTGGCAGGAAATGAGAACTCAGCAAAACCGCCCCAGTCTTCTTTCCAGCTGCCAGAGCCTTTTCGCAGAACTTCCCGCGCTTTGAACATCTCCGCTCGAATCTCTTTGGCACGCTCTTTCCTGGGATGATCGTCCGCGAATTCGGGATAGCGCCCTCCGAACTCAACGCCCTGGAAAACGGCGGTGAGCGCGTAGTAGTCCTGAATCGAAATGGGATCAAATTTGTGGTTGTGACAGCGGGCGCAACTCACCGTCATTCCGAGCATCGAGGCACCGATTGTCTGCATGACCTCATCGACGCGATCAGCACGTGCCTGTCGAATCGCCTCCGGCTCGCGACCAACCGTCGCGGCGGGGACATGAGGCCCCGCGACAAGGAAGCCTGTTGCTTCGCCAACGCCCAGTTGGTCACCGGCAAGTTGCTCGGTCACGAACTGGTCGTAGGGAACATCATCGTTAAACGCACGGACGACGTAATCGCGGTAGTACCAGGAATTTTTACGATAGAGGTTTGCTTCGGAACCATTTGTTTCCGCCCAGCGAATCGAGTCGAGCCAGTGCTGGGCCCAACGCTCGCCAAAATGAGGTGAAGCGAGCAGCTCATCAACAAGCGCGGCGTACGCAGCATCTGCATCCTCCCCATAGTCGGTGAGAAAGGACTCAACCCTGTCAGGGGTTGGAGGCAACCCTGTTAGGGTGACCGCGACGCGTCGGATGAGAGACTGAGGATCGGCCGGGCCATTAGGAACGATGCCCGCCTCTTTCAGCTTCGCTTCGAGAAATGCGTCGATCGGAGTGCGACTACCCTTAGGAACGTCAGGGCGCTCCACGGGGAAAAAGGACCAATGATCGGTTCCGTTGTCGATGACCGCATCCATCTGCCCCGGCCACTCCGCACCGGCGTTGACCCACTCCTTGAGCAGTTCGATATCGGCATCGTCGAGCTTGTCACCCTTCGGCGGCATCGCCATTTCTTCATCGAGATGGGTCACGACCTCCATGAGATAGCTCGCCTCCCAATCGCCGGGAACGATTGCGGCGAAACCCGTATCACCGCCTTTGAGCATTTGGGCCCGCAGATCGACACGAAAGCCGGATTTGTCTTTGTCAGGCCCGTGGCAATCGAGGCAGTTCGCTTCGAAAATCGGCGCGATATCCTGCTCGTAATCCACGGCGACGAGCGAGAGCGGAAGCAGGCTGGTGAAAAGAATAGTGGGTAAGTGGCGTCTCATCACCCCATCACTGCCGAAGCGGGAGAAAACTAACAAGAAAAATGTGAGACGGGTTGCCTAACCCGTCTCGCGAAGGTTGCGGGAGAGACGGGTTGGCAACCCGTCCTACTTTTGTGGGATGGGTTGCCTAACCCGTCTCGC
>CAZOUP010000007.1:37752-48034 GCA_964583035.1 uncultured Akkermansia sp. | reverse complement strand
AGGTTGCGGGAGAGACGGGTTGGCAACCCGTCCTACTTTTGTGGGATGGGTTGCCTAACCCGTCTTTTTCCCGCAAGCTGCGACCGGTTTCACCCTTTCGCGCATGTTTCACCTTGATCCACCACCGAACTTCCAGCCGTTCGACTCCCGCGGGGAAATGACGCTATATCAACGCCACCTGCCGCACTGGAGGCAGCAGGGAGCCACCTATTTCGTGACTTTTCGACTCGCCGATTCACTACCACAGGAAAAAGTCAGAGAGTTGCAAGCGATGCAGCAGGAAGCCAAAAATGCTTCTGAAGAGAGAAAGGAGGAGCTGAGCCGCACGCAGATGATCAAAATCGAGAAGTGGCTCGATTCAGGTTTTGGTGAATGCCTTTTGAAAAACCCGGACAACCTTCAGATTGTCCACGAGGCGCTGCGGTCACTGCATGGGACCGACTATGAACTGGGAGCAATGGCCATCATGCCAAATCATGTTCATGCTCTAATACGACCTTCAGAGACAAGGACCCTCGAAGAAATTCTGAAGAGCCGCAAGCAGTGGACTTCGCGTCGAATCAACCGAAGGGCGGAAACGTCCGGAGCGCTCTGGCAGGCAGAAAGTTATGATCGCATCGTTCGCGATGGGGAGCACCTCTGGAAAGTCTTACAATACATTGGAAGAAATCCAGCGAAAGCAGGGATAAAAGAAGTTGAAACGATGCGTTGGGTGTCGCCGACCTGGCAGGAATGTGGCTGGGGTTTCGTTGATTGATTTGTCTGGCAATGGCGGTGGGAAGAGGCGGGTTGGCAACCCGTCCTACTTTTGTGGGATGGGTTGCCTAACCCGTCTCGCCATGGTTCCGCGAGAGACGGGTTGGCAACCCGTCCTACTTTTGTGGGATGGGTTGCCTAACCCGTCTCGCCATGGTTCCGCGAGAGACGGGTTGGCAACCCGTCCTACATTCTACTTCCCTAACCCAAGCCCCGCGAGCCAGGGAGCCGAAATCTCGGGGGGCATGCCGCCGAAGGGCTGGTAAATCGGAAGCTGGATCATGCTCATGCTGTGGGGCTGTGAGCCAATGAAGAAAAGCGCGTCGCCGCAGTCATCGGTCTGGATCATGGCTTCGAGATGTTCTTCGCTCGGCTGGACAGGACGATTCGCCACGAGAGGTGTGTTGGCCTCGCCGGGCGCATACTCGGAGACAACAATGCCATGGGCACTGAGCTGGGGCCGGGCCGTAAAGAGGAGTCCGTGAACGGCCCACTTTCCGGCGGTGTAAGGAACGCCGGCGAAAGAATCAAAGCCGTGCCCTGCGGTCGAGGATACGACGACGATGCGCCCTCCTCCGGCATCGGCCATCGGTTTGGTGACCGCTTGCATCATGTTCACGACGCCAAGAACATTGATATCGAGCATCTTTTTCCAGGTCTCTTCGCTCGCGATTCTTGAGGGGTCCGCATGAACCATAAAGCGGTCGGCGGTATTGATTCCGGCAGTGTGAACGAGAAGATCCGGCGCTCCTGTCGCCATGACCTGTTCCATCGCGGCGGCAATGCTGGCGGTGTCAGCGACGTCACACACGACCGGCACAATGTTGCCTGAGAGCGCTGCTGTGGATTCGAGCGATTCCAGGGTCCTCCCGAAAATGAAAGTCGTGGCCCCCGCTCCGGCAAAACGCTTTGCTGCTGCCTGCCCCATGCCGCCGGCACCGCCCGTGACGATGACCACTTTATCTGTCCAATTACTATCCATGCGCGAACTTTACGCCTGCTTTTCCCTGAATCGAAGAGGAATCGCGCCTCATATTTTGTGGAGAAAATATGATAATTTGTGATAATATTAAGAAATCCAAATTAAAACTCTCAACTCGCTGAATTCATGTTTTCGTTTCAGAAGTCATCCGTGTCCCCGACATTCCACGTTTTTTCCGCGCTCCTCTTGCTCCTGAGTTCCTTCACGGTCGTCTCCGCGAGGGCGAACACGGAGCTGGAGAGCGAGATCGAAAGCTATATCAAAAGCCTCCGCAGCAAGGGAGTAATCCGTGGCGATGAGAAAACGGCCTGGCTTGTCTACGATTTCACCAGCGGCACGAAGGTGGCCTCGATCAATGAAAATGCTCAGCTCCAGGCCGCGAGCATGATCAAACCCTATCTCGCCCTCGCGTTCTTTCATCAGGTCCAGAGTGGGAAGATCATCTACGGGGCATCGAGTCGCCGACACATGGAGTTGATGATCCAAAAATCGAACAATGACTCCACGAACTGGGTCATGAAACAGACCGGAGGACCGGCCGCGACCCAGGCACTTTTGAAGCGCTACTATCCGGCCCTCTGTCAGGAGATCAGCCTCGTCGAATACATTCCGAGCGGTGGTAAGACCTACCGCAACCAGGGGTCGGCTGGTGACTACGGGCGATTCCTCGAAACTCTTTGGAGAGGGCAACTCCCCTACTCGAAAGAGATTCTCCGGCTCATGGCCTTACCGGGGATTGACCGTCTTTACACCGATGCGAAACGGGTTCCTGCGGGGACGGCGGTTTTCAACAAAACGGGGAGCACCGCGATGTGCTGCGGTGACATGGGGATTCTCGTGGCCCGGGGTCGCAATGGAAAATCCTACCCTTATGTCGTGATCGGGATCATCGAGAGTGGACGACGGAACACTTCTTACAGCACCTGGATTTC
Organism: uncultured Akkermansia sp.; assembly: GCA_964583035.1. GTDB lineage: Bacteria > Verrucomicrobiota > Verrucomicrobiia > Verrucomicrobiales > DEV007 > Arctic95D-9. The sequence continues at coordinate 45,364 of CAZOUP010000007.1, read as the reverse complement.
GAGACGGGCCGATGTCATTCGCGAAGTCTCGAACATCGTTTACCTCAACATGAAGAAGCGGTATCCACTTTGAGAATTCACGCCGCGCTCAACGCCGATCCGTCCGGCTCGCTTCAAACAGTCGCGTGATCTCATCGCCTGACAAAGCCACTTTAAAGATCGCCATTTCATCCATGCGACCGTTGAGATTCCGGATCGCAAAAGTGGGATCTTCGCGGAAGGGTTGGCCCCAGTTTCCAAGTTCTGCATTTCCTATGCGGAGCTCATCAATGAAGAAATCGTCCTCAATCTCCTGCTGGGAAATCTGACTGCCGTTCACGTAGTGAGACACCATCCGGCTGCCCGGATCAAAGACGGAGACGAGATGGAGCCACTCGCCGCTCATGGACAGATCCCACATCGGCGGGGAAAAATAGACGCGGTGGAAGCCGGCATCATCAGCCTTTTTCGGATTCGGCCGGGAATCGTCAACCATCACCGAGAGCATCATCGTTCCATCGTCGCGGATCTGCCAGTGAGGCTCGCCGGTTTCATACCCGTCACCCATGAAAAGCGCGCTGTACCAGCGATCAAGACTGTCGATGCGAACCCAGGCCATGAAGGTAAAGGCGGGGAACTCTCCGGGAATATTGACCCGCACCCGTGCGCCGGGACGCCTGAATTCGAGCGCTGACTTCAAGCCCGGCCAACGACCCGCGACCGGCTCGGCAAGGATCGTCGCTCCGTCGAGTTCAGTGTTCCGGGGGACCGTAAGATTGGGGACGAGCGGCGTGCTTCTGTCTTCGTCAAAAGTGTAGTAGGCAATGAGCCGATCATCTGCCGCGAGCAAATCGCGATGACTTTCCCAGCGCTGAAAGTCGGAACGGTTCTTGTTCTCGGAGCGAGCGCCGTAGCTGGTGAGGTCGGGGAAAGCGACGGTTCCGCTTCCAATTTTGGCGGCCGCCGCGTCAGGCCTCAAGGTGAGGGCGTCATCTTTCACGAGCAACTTTTCGCCCTCGTCCCGATGTCGAACCGCAATCTCGCCATCGATCACTTCGACATGGCCTTCGCCATCCTTGACGACAAGACCGAACTCCGTTCCCAAGTCGATGATCTCCGTCGCCGGAGCCTGGAGCTTGAATCCGCGAGCTGCCGGAGGGACTTTCATTCTCACCGCTCCTTCGAGACAGGAAGCCTCCCAGGCCGACTTCAGAGCGATCTCAGCGGGGCCCTCAACAATCATCGTCGCGCCGGAGAAAAATTGAATCTCGGCCACGCCGGAGGCCAGCCTGAAGACCTCACGCCCTAACATTTCGCCCTCTTCACGACTGTTCTCTCCGGCTTTCCAATCGACATCAAAAAGTCGTTCGATGACGGCGAAGCCCTGCGCGGAAGGTTCATCAGCCCGAACGCGATCCGGAAACGCATCCCCTTGCGGTGATCCGAAATACATCACCATCGTCCCGAGAAAAAAGGCAAGGGCTGCCGCAACGGCCAATTTGAGAAGCCCGGGAAAGAACACTACTTTTGCAGGCGCAACCTCGGTGTCCTGAGTGTCAACGCTGAGCCAGGGAGCGGTCGCCATTTCCGACTTGAGCCCGGAATCAGCCCCTTCGTTTTGGAGCGTGTTGTCGAGCGAAAGGTAGCGACGCATCACCGAACGGAGCGCGGGACTTTCAAGGAGGCGATCCTGCAGTGCCGCAAAGTCATCGGCGGAAATTGTTCCGTCGAGGTAGGCATCGAGCCAATCCTGCTCTTTCGTCGGGAGTTGCGAGAATGAAAAACTCATGAGGTGGCCTGGGTGTGGTCCGTCTTCGTTTCCATGCACTCCATGAGTTGCCGCCGGAGCCGCTTCAGGCGCATGTAAAAGGAAGCGGCGCTGGAACCGGCCTCTTCGGCCATCTCCTTCACCTTCACGCCGGGGGTGTAGGCGAGGGTCAAAAATTGACGCTGTTTCTCCGGCATCGCGTGGAGACAGGCTTCGAGCGCTTCATGCTCGTGACGGCGGTGATCGACTTCTTCGATCCCTTCGTCAGCCATCAGCTCAAGGACATCTTCGCGAAAGACGAGACGGTCCCGCGCCATTTTACGTCGGTAGGCGAGCGCTTCAAAACGGGCGATGACGCAGGCCCATTTCATGAAATTGGTCGCCGGATCGTATTGCTCGAACTTTCTCCAAATCACAATTGCGGTCTGCTGGAGGACTTCATCCGTGTCCGTCCACGTCGGGAGGAGAGAGCGGATGAAACGTCGCAAGTCCGGCTCGTAGTGCGCAAAGCGGCTCACGAACGTCTCGTAGCGTTCGTCTTCAGACGTCGGTGATGGCGCTTCCGGTGGCATAGTCTCCGCTTAACCACTGCCGACGCTGAGAAAAACTAACAGAGATTTTTTCAGGATACCCGCTGCAGCTTCGAGATGCGGCCCGTCGCGACCCACTCAGCGACAAAGATATCTCCCTTCGCATCGAAGCAGGCATCATGGGGATGCACGAATTTTCCGGAGACCCACGCTTCGCGAGGCCCTCGTCGCATCGCCATCTTGTCTTTCGTCACTTCCTTTCTCCACTCGGGATCTTCACCGAGATGGATCAAATTATTATCCTTATCGAGCAGCGTGATCCGGGCACTGAGATCGGGAACGAGGAGGGTGTCCTCGAACTGATCAATGTTCGCGGGGAGGATAAATCCATCGAGCGTCTTGCGATGCTCGCCTTCGAGAGAAAACCACTGGAGGCGCTTGTTCGCCCGATCCGCGACGACGACCATCGACTCATCCCCGCGGCTGTCGATCCAGATTCCGTGTGAGGTTTTGAACTGACCATCTTCAGTGCCCTCGCCGCCGAATGATGAGAGATACTTCGCGTCTTTGTCGAAGCGATGGATGCGGAAAGAGCCGTAACCGTCCGCGACATAAAATCCGCCGTCGGGGAGAAAGGCAAAGTTCGTCGGGAGGAAATGATTTCGCCCCCAGAAGTTATTCCGATCACTGAAGTCCGTCCGCGAATTTTCATCCTCCGGATATAGACCAGACTCCATCGGAGCTTTCTGAGACCAGACTTCCTCACCATCGAGCGTGAGTTTGGCGAAAGTCTTCAGCTTTTGGTAACCGGTCACGTAGAGAAACTGCTCACTCCCCTCGGTGCGGACTTCGAGACCGTGACCGCCGCCCTGGAATTGGCTCCCGAAGGCTTTGATGAACTGACCCGCCGGATCGAAAACAAAAATTGCAGGGTGATCTTTCTGATTCTCATCCCCTTCATGAATCACGTAGAGACAGCCGTTGCCATCGACCGCGACGTTGTGTGTGATCTGCCAGGTGTATTTGTCAGGGAGGGCGACCCAGTCATTGATGACTTCGTATTGGTGCTCGCCCTCACCGACGAAAATACCGGAACTGCGTCGGGGCACGCTGACCGTTTTTTTGCAGCCGAGAATACTGAAGGCCGCCGTCGTGACCGCGGCGGAGGTGATAAACTGACGTCTTGGAACTGGGGGATTCTTTTCTTTCATGAGGGTTTGAGAATGATTGATTCGGGAAATCTTGGCAACGCCGCAATGACCGGATCTTTTCAAGGCATCAGGTGGCGTCGTGCAAAATCGAGGTAGCGATCCCAATCGTAATCGGTCACATCGTGTTTCCCTGTGCGGATATGATAGCCGACGTGATCGCCGACCGGCGTGTTCACCCCGGGCATGTCGGTTTCTCCAAGCCCGACTTTGCCGAACAACTCCCATGGGGCGCTCCCCTCTTTTGCCGACAGAAACTCGCCGCGAGGATCAGCCCATTCGTCTTCGACCGCACTCGCCACGTAAACCGGTCTCGGTGCCATGAGCGCGATGAGCTGATGCTGATCGACCGGCAGGGCGTTGAGGTTTTCGTTGTAGTCGGGAAAACGATCATTAAACCAGTGAGGGAAACTCGTGTTGATTCGCTTCACGGTTTCCCCGAAGGCGCGGCGGCTCAGGGCGGCGCCACCGCAACCGGAGTTGTTCGAAATCACGAGCGCGAATCGTTCGTCCTTCCCTCCCGCCCAGAGGCTCGTCTTTCCTAGTCGCGAATGCCCGAAGACGGCGACTTTTTCACCCTCGACGTCTTCGTCTGCTTCGAGGTAATCGAGAGCGCGACTCAGCCCCCAGGACCACGAAGCGATCGAGCCCCATTCGTCGTCTTTTGGCTTGCCGAAGACCGAGTGAATTCCGTTTTCAAAACCATCATCAAAGTCAGGGTCGATATCGCCGTAGTAGATCACGGCAAGACCAAATCCTTCATCGATGATTTTTTCGACCGGCCAACGATTCGCCGAGGTACCCCGCGATTTTTCAGTGGCCCGATGATCGACGACCCAACCCTCTTTGTCCGGGCGCATCCACGATTCCGACAAAGTGATGCGCGGATCCGGGTGAATCGTGTGGTTTCCGCGAAAGTTATATCCGAGAAAAATCGGGGCCGGGCTTTTGCCATTCGGCGTGATCACGAGGAGGTTGATGACCGGAGAATCATCCCGATCCGGAAAGACGAGACTCACCTCTTTGAGCGTCGCCTTTCCGCCGAGGAAATCAGAAATGCGCTGAGTTTCCGACGCGGCCAGTCGTTGCTCCTTCGCGGCGTCGGGCGTGACGCCAAAGACGTGAGTCGCAAAGAGATCAAGGAGTTCGCCCCGGCGCTTCGTCCAGTCTTCGGGAGTGGCAACCGGCTCGCCACTTTCGAATTTCAGGATCTCCGGGAGTGTGAACGCCGGGACGAGCGCTTCATCGTAATTCGCCTCGTCAGCCGGAGCATTCATAGAAAAGAGAAGAAAAGGGATCAGGGCCAAATGGCGTTTCATGGCGAAACCGTAGCGGGCCTGCGAGGGAAAGCGCAAGCCCGGGCGCGGCGCATCAACGTGTCCTCCGAGAAACGTAGCGGACGGCGTCAGCCTTCCGTCCCGAACCACGGGCAGGACCGACGTCCTCCGAAACTCTTCCGAGTCCCGCTACCTTTCCGCAGCGGACGCTTCTTCGGCAAAATGTAGCGGACGGCGTCAGCCTTCCGTCCCGAGCCAAAGACAGGACCGACGTCCTCCGGAACTCTTCCGAGTCCCGCTACATTTCCGCCCTGACAAAAGGCGAAAACCGTTCCGGCAACGGACTGACAATGCTCATTTCCAATCCCTCCACCGGATGAAGAAACGTCAGCTCCGCCGCATGAAGCATCAGCCGTGACTGACCCGTCAAGGCGGCGAGCCGATCCATTCGCTCAACTTCCCCGTAGAGATAATCACCGACGATGGGATACCCACCGGCTGAAAGATGCTTCCGAATCTGATGATGCCGCCCTGTTTCAGGAATCACCTCCAGCACCGAAAAAATCTCATTGCCCAACACAATCAGATCACTCCGGACAAATCCGGTCGTGGCTTCGCGAAAGGGTTCCTCCGGATTCTTCTGCAAGGGATCGCAACAAGTCCATCGCTCCCGGGCCTCTCCGAAAACGACCGCCCGATAGCGCTTTCTCACCTCCTGCTGCTCGAACTGCTTTCTTAAATTTGCTTCGATTTTTTCGTCGAGCGCAAAGAGGAGGACACCCGAGGTCGGACGATCCAGCCGGTGCACGGTCTGGACACGATGACCGATCTGATCGCGCAGAACTTTCATCGCGATCTGATCGGATGGCTCCGGTTCACGCCCCGGATGGACCAACATCCCAGCCGGTTTGTCGATGACGATAAGCCACTGATCCTGATACAAAACCTCCAGGCTCATCATCTGAAAAAACTCAAACTCAGCGCGAAGCCGGCAAACGAGAGGACAACTCCGAGAGCGGGACAGCGATTAATGGGGGAACCACCCCGCGCGCCTCCCACTTCTCCCGTTCGATCGCCTCCCAATCAGGCAGGAGTCGATTCGTCGTCCAAACCACACCAAGCACGAGCAGGTAAAAGCAGACCCTGCTAATAATTCGATCCCGTGAGCTGACGCCAAGATGGTTCACGCCGACAGTTAGAGCGTTTCCAATGGAAAAAGCCAGTAATTATTGTCAATTTTGAAATAATTCCAAAATTTGAGAATTGGGTTTGCGAATTTTACCCATCAATTTCTGACGAGCGACTTGAGAGACCGTGAAAAATCCATACTCTTCCCAGGTGGAATCAGAACTCACATCCCCTGCCCTCGCGCCTTTCCAGGTCCTCCTCTACTATCGCTATGTCCGAATCGAAAACCCTGAAGTTTTCCTGAGAGAACATCGCGCCCTTTGTCAGTCGCTTGGACTGAAAGGTCGCATTATCATTGGCGAGGAAGGGATCAACGGAACCGTCTCCGGACCCACCGAGTTCACCGGGAAATACATCGAAGCGATGCAGGCCGATCCCCGTTTCGCGCAAATGGAATTTAAGATCGACGAGTCTGAGGGTCATGTTTTCCCGAAGCTTTCCATCAAAGTGCGCGACGAGATTGTTCGTCTCGGGATGGATCACTCTTTTGATGTCGATCCCAACGAAATAACCGGGGAGCGACTTTCCCCCTGCGAGTTCTATCGCAAAATGCAGGAGGAAGAGGTCGTCATCATCGACGGGCGAAACGACTATGAGGCAGAGCTTGGTCGCTTCAAAAATTCGATCTGCCCGTCGATCGATAATTTTCGGGACTTCCCCAACTGGCTCCGCGAGAATGCTGAAGCGCTTCGCGGTAAAAAGATTCTCACCTACTGCACCGGCGGGATCCGCTGCGAGAAGCTCTCCGGATTAATTCGAAAAGAAGGCTTCGACGAGGTCTACCAACTCGACGGCGGCATCGTGAAGTATGGCAAAGACCCCGAAGTCCAGGGGCGGGATTTTGACGGGCTCTGCTATGTTTTCGACGAGCGGGTCGGTGTCGAAGTGAACCGCACGGAGACACGGAAAGTGATCTCTCACTGCCGCTACTGCGGGACCGAAGAACCACATTACGGCAACTGCAAATGGCCGGACTGCAATGAGCAGATTTTCGTCTGCCCCGACTGCCGCGAGAAACACGGACTTTTCTGCACCAGCGCGTGCCGGGGCGAGCTCACGAAGCGGGAGGCGGTGTCGTGAAGATCGCCCTTGCCGCGCTCGTTCTTCTCGGGCTGTGGCTTCCCGCGACGGCGGCGCTGCCACCCCTTTCGCCCGAAGAGCTGGCAGAGCGGGCCGACCTTGTCATCACCGGTGAAGTTCTCGCCTCACGGGTGCTGGTTCACCGGAAGCCCAGTTCGTCGATGTATCTCATCCGACTCGGTGTTCTTGTCGAATCGGTGGAAAAAGGAGACGACCTCATTGGTGAAGCGAAATCCCTCGATATTCGTTGCTGGAAAATGAGAAAAACGAGTCTCGCCGGTCCATCGGGCCACGAGGAGATACCGGCTGACGCCTCTCGCTTCCGGATGTGGCTTCGCCAAAATGACGACGGCCAATGGGAGCCTCTCGAACCCAATGGGATCGAACTGCTGGACGGATCGCCCGCCATCACCTTCGCCGAAGTCGAGAACCGGGAACTGGGCAAAGGCTACCTCGTCGGAGGAATCATTGGCCTTCTCTTACTTGGAGTCATCGTTTGGTTTCGGTTAGCGAAATAGCGTGCAAACAGGAGGACGGATTGCCCTACCCGTCCCGCCCGCGCTTCTGCCTGACGGGTTAGGC
>CAZOUP010000007.1:0-37652 GCA_964583035.1 uncultured Akkermansia sp. | reverse complement strand
GAAAAGGCGATCACGTGTTTTGATTTCGAGGCAGAGAAAAAGGGCCGCCACCCCGGATGAAACCTGCTGCGCCGGCAAAAAGGAGGACGGATTGCCCTACCCGTCCCGCCCGCGCTTCTGCCTGACGGGTTAGGCAACCCATCCCACTTTGAAAAGGCGATCACGTGTTTTGATTTCGAGGCAGAGAAAAAGGGCCGCCACCCCGCATGAAACCTGCTGCGCCGGCAAAAAGGAGGACGGGTTGCCCTACCCGTCCCGCCGGTGCATCACTGGCCGTGGGACAAGAGTGTCCCACCTCCTTGACGCAAGTGCGGCGTTCGCGGTCAATGCTCCACGTTACTCAGCACTTCCTCAAGCGTCGTCTCGCCACTCGCGACCTTGCTCCATCCATATTCTCGGAGGGTCGTCATCCCGCCATTGAGAGCCTCTTTCTTGAGCGTCGCGTAGGAAGCGTGCGAGGTGATCAGCTCAGACATCGCCGGGGTGATCGTGCAGATTTCGAGAATCGCCATACGGCCTTTGTAACCCGTATCCCGACAGGCGCGACAACCACCCGTCTCACAAATCCCCGCCTTTTGATCGAGAGGAAATCCAATCTCCGTGAGGTAACTGTCTTCCAGATCCGCGGGCCGCTTGCACTCCGGGCAAAGCTTGCGCACGAGTCGCTGCGCAAGAAAGGCACGCACCGAGGACGCGATCAAAAACGGCTCCACACCCATGTCCAATAATCGCGTGATCCCTGAGACCGCATCGTTCGTGTGCAAGGTCGAAAAGACAAGGTGGCCGGTCAAGGCACCGCGGACCGCGATTTCCGTGGTCTCGAGATCCCGCATTTCCCCGACCATGATGATATTCGGGTCGCCCCGAAGAATCGCCCGCAAGCCCGTCGCGAAGGTCAGGCCGATCTCCGGCTTCATCGCGATTTGGACGACACCGTCGAGCCGGTTCTCAACGGGATCTTCAACCGTGACAATGCGGGTGTCCTTCGTATTCAGCTGCTTCAAAAACGTGTAAAGCGTCGTCGATTTTCCGGAACCGGTCGGACCGGTCACGAGGATGATTCCATTCGGCTGTTTAAGAAGGCCGCCAATCGTAGCGCGGGTCGCATCATCCAGCCCTAACATGCCCATGTCGAAATTCTGTCTCGTGAGGAGACGAAGACTGACGCTTTCGCCATTCACTGAGGGAATTGTCGCGACCCGGACATCGACGGGGTTGCCATCGAGTTCGAGGTTGATCCGTCCATCCTGAGGAAGCCGACGCTCCGCGATGTCGAGCTGGGCCATGATTTTCAATCGCGAAACCAGCGATGCCTGCAGAGCGCGAATGTCCGGCGGGACGGTCACCTCCTGCAGCGCTCCATCGATGCGATAGCGAATCCGGAGATTTTTCTCAAGCGGCTCGATGTGAATATCGGTGGCCCGCTCGCGAAGTGCTTCACGGAAAATCTGGTTCACAAAATTCATGACCGAGGCTTCCTCTTCCTCCTCATCGAGTTGCGTCACCTCCTGCTCAAAGTCATCATTCGCGTTCGGGTCGCGGCCCTCGATCAGTTCATCAAACTGCTCCGCGCCGACCCCATAGCCCTGACGCAGACCTTCTAAAATGCGGTAACGGGTCCCGACCGCCCAGGTCACCGGGTGCGCCCACTCCCGCCCTACGGCCTGACGGGCTTCGAGGTCAAAGGGATCGTAAGTGAGCAGCGTGAGGACACCCTCCTCGTCCACGGCCGGTAAAAGTCGATGCCGCAGCGCGACCTTGGCGGGGAATTTCCGGTGCAGGGTCGATGATTCATCGGCCACCGGGTCTTTGATGAACGGCAATCGGGATTCCTCTGCGAGCTGAGCCGCGAAAGATTCCTCCTCAACGATCCCCGCATCGAAGAGCGCATCGATGAGCGAGCTATGCTTCGCGGCGGCTTCGGCGAGGACAGCTTCACAGCGCAGCGCATCGGCGCACCCACTGTTGAGGGAGACTTTGGTAAGAAGAGGAATCAAAGACATGTTTGCAAGCAGAGGATGACAGGGAGAGCGCCCGCGAGTCAACCCCGTCGTTTCTGCGAAGTTGCATCGGGGCAATGGATTCGTCTCTTGCCTGAAACGACTCCTGTCTTCATAGTTGCGCTGTGATTCTGGATCTCGACAAGTTCATTACCAAAGAGAAGCCTTTCTGGGACGAGTTGAGCCAACTTCTGCTGCTCAACAGCGAAAACCCGGGACGTCGCCCCTCCCTCGATGAAGCGCGGCGTTTTCACTATCTCTATCAGCGAACCGGGGCCGATCTCGTAAAACTGAAGACCTTTGCGGGCGAGGCGGAAACGGTCCGGTTCCTCGAAAATCTCATCGCCCGGGCCTACAGCCAGCTTCACGAAACCGGGGGCGAGGCGATCCCCTTTCATCCTCTTCAGTGGCTGACGCAAACTTTCCCCCGCACCTTCCGCCGCCACTGGCTTGCCTTTGTCCTTTCGATCGGCACGTTCTGCATCGGCGGTGCTTTCGGCGCGACGGCGCTTTCACTCAACTACGAGTTGAAAGCGGACTTCATCCCGGCCCAGTTCAGCCATCTCAACGAAAAGCCCTCGAAGCGCGTCGCCCGGGAAGAGAAGCAGGACTTTGACGCCTTCCAGGGACGTCACACGTTTTCCTCCCAACTCATGACGCACAACACGAAGGTGACGATCATGACGATGGTGACAGGATTTTTCTGGGGAGTCTTCACGCTGATCCTCCTTTTCTACAATGGAACGCTCATCGGGGTTGTCATGTTCGACTACATTTCGGACGGGCAGAGCGTCTTTCTGACGGCCTGGCTCCTCCCCCATGGGTCATTTGAGCTCCCTGCCATTTTCATTGGCGGGCAGGCGGGACTGATCATCGCGAGAACGATGTTTGGCTGGGGCACAAATCTGAAACTTCGCCAGCGCTTCAGCCGTATCCGCGACGACCTTCTCACGCTCATCACCGGTGCAGCGGTCATGCTGATCTGGGCCGGCATTGTGGAATCGTTTCTCTCTCAATATCATTCCGCTCAGTTTTATCCGTGGAAAATTGGTTTCGGCGCGATCCAACTGATTGGATTGATTCTTTTTCTCACCCTCGCGGGACGCCGCGCCAAACCCAACGGTCACGCTGCCTGAGATGCTCGGAGAAACCACCAGTCTCGAAGTCAGGACGCCGGAAGGAGTCAGTTTTTCTGTCCCCATTGCGAGCCCTTTCAGCCGCTGCCTCGCCCTCGCCGTCGATTTTGCCGTGGTCATGGCTCTTACCCTCCTGATCTCACAGGTCATTGGTATTTTTCAAAGCTCTGTCTCGGAGATCCCGCTGATCGGTCCGATCCTCAGCGACTTCGGAGCGGGAGCAACGATTCTCCTGCAGTTTCTCGTCTTCACCTTTTACGGGATGGCCACGGAGTGGCTCTGGTCGGGCCAGACCGTCGGAAAACGCCTTTTCCGCCTCCGTGTTATCGATGAACGGGGCCTCGCTCTCGGGGCGAAGCAGATCGTGATTCGTAATCTTTTTCGCCTCCTCGATATTCTGCCCTCGACCTTTTACCTCATCGGCGGTTTGTCCTGTCTTCTCACGACGCGCTGCCAGCGCGTCGGCGACATCGCGGCGGGCACTCTCGTGATTCGTGAGATCACGCCACGCGCACCTGAGTTTGAAGAGGTGTTGCTCTCCGGGGAGAATTCATTTTCATCACGCCCTCTCCTTGAGGCTAGACTCCGGCAGAAAACATCGCCGGAAGAGGCCCGCATCGCCCTCGACGCGGTATCGAGGCGGCATGAATTTGATCCGGAGAGTCGGCTCACGCTCTTCTCCAGAATCGCCAGTCACTTCCGCGAAGTGGCCGAATTTCCTGACGAAGTCACAGAAGGACTTTCCGACGAGCAGTATGTGCGAAATGTCGTCGATACCCTCTTTCGGAGAGCTAAAGTCTAGCTCTCGAACTCAGCGGCTCAGATCTTCCTGTCGCAGGACACGGAATCCCGCTTTCGACAGAATCGAATCGCCAAACTGATTGTCCTCCACGCAAAGCGCGAGAGCGGCTTTCCCATTTGGCTGGGTCAGGAGCGGGTAGATAAAATGGATGTTCGTCTCCGCGTTCAGCAGAGTCCGCATGCAGGCGGGCAATTGCTCAGCGCCATCCCGCAACTCCACGACAACGAGGTCGGTTGAGTTGAAAGGAATCCCTTTCTCGATAAAAACCGTCTCGACGGTTTCCGGATCACTCACGACGAGTCGCACCACCGTGTTATCAATCGAATCCTGCACTGAAAGCCCGAGAACCACGACATGCTTGCTTTTCAGGAGATCAAGAATGGAGACAAATGCTCCGGTGCGATTGGGAAGAAAGACTGCGATCTGACGGATCGAGGTGCCGTCCTTGGTCTTTGCGGAAGTGGAATCGTCGTCGTTATCCATGCTGATTTGAACTCGGAAAGGTGGACCTGATTGATCTCTTTGTCAGGCCAAAACTCACCCTACTCAACGGTGACACTTTTCGCGAGATTTCGGGGTTTATCGACATCGCAGCCCCGTTCCACCGAAAAGTGATAGCTGAGGAGTTGCAGTGGAATCACCGCGAGAATCGGGCTGAGACACTCCATCACCTGCGGGATGTAAATGACCTCATCGGCGATTTCTTCCAACTCCGTATTGCCCTCGGTCGTGATCGCAATCGTGGGACCTTTCCGCGCTTTGACCTCTTCCAAGGTGCTCACATTCTTGTCATAAACAGAGTCCTTCGGCATAATGAAGACGCTTGGAACCTCTTCGCTGACGAGCGCGATGATCCCGTGCTTCAGCTCGGCGGCGGCATGACCGCTCGCAAAAATGTAGGAAATCTCTTTCATCTTCAACGCTCCCTCCAAGGCGGTTGCATAGTGAAACTGGCGTCCGAGAAAGAGCATCGCGGGGACGTCGTTGTATTTGATCGCGATCTGACGAATTCGCTCACTTTGCAGAAGAATCTGATCCACCTTTGCAGGAAGATCCCGAAGTTCCTGCAGCATCTTCTGCCCGTAATCGACCGACAAGTGCTTCATCCGACCGAGGAGGAGGCCGAGGAGTGCGAGGACTGTCACCTGCGAGGTGAATGATTTAGTGGCGGCGACGCCGATCTCCGGGCCCGAGTGCAGGTAACTTCCGCCGTCGGACTCACGGGCTATCGTCGAGCCAACCGAGTTCACGATCCCGAGGACGCGGTGGCCTTTCCGCTGACCTTCGCGCATTGCCGCGAGAGTATCAATCGTCTCTCCGCTTTGGCTGATGACGAAGACGAGGGTGTTTTTATCCAACGGCGGATTGCGGTAGCGGAACTCACTCGCCACTTCGACTTCCGTGGGAATGCGGGCGAGCGACTCGATGATATACTCCCCTGCTATCGCCGCGTGCGAAGCGGTGCCGCATCCACAGAGAACGATCCGATCGATGTCTCTCAGCTCTCGGGGCGTGAGACCGAGTCCCCCGAGGATCGCCGAGGCCTGATCATCGACGAGGCGTCCCCGGAAAGCGTTTTCGATTGAAGTTGGCTGCTCAAAAATCTCTTTGAGCATGTAGTGCGGAAAGTCGCCCTTTTCCGCTTCCTCGGCGGTGTAATCGACAGTACTGACCTCATACGGCGAGAGCGCTCCGTCGATTTTTTCGACTTGGAAATCATCCGGCGTGAGGTAGACCAGATCCCGGTCCTGAAGGTAAACTGCATCTTTCGTGTGCGAGACAATCGCGCCAACATCCGAGGCCAGAAAGTTCTCTCCCTTACCAAGCCCGAGGACGAGAGGAGACCCCAGGCGTGCCCCGACCAGAAACTCCGGAATGTCCGCGTGAAGAACGGCGATTCCGTAGGTGCCGGAAACCTGTGTGAGCGCTTCCCGAACCGCGCCGACGAGCCGTCCCTTGGGATCTTCGACCGAACTGTTATCGTAGGCCTTACCGATGAGGTGCGCGAGCACTTCGGAATCTGTCTGCGAAGCGAAGACATGTCCCTCGCTAAGAAGACGGTCCTTAAGCATTTTGTAGTTCTCAATCACCCCGTTGTGAACGACCGCGAGACGACCGCTCTGGTCGGTATGCGGGTGAGCATTGGCATCGGTCGGTTCGCCGTGAGTTGCCCAACGCGTGTGGCTGATGCCACAGCTCCCCGAGGCTGGATCCTCGAGGAGAAGCGCCTTTAAATTATCGAGACGACCGCTGCGTTTCCGCATCTCAATCGCATTCGATCCATTGAGGACCGCGATGCCCGACGAATCATAGCCCCGATATTCAAGACGGCGAAGCCCTTCGATCAAGATGGGAGCAGCTGATGCTTTCCCGACGTATCCGATGATACCACACATAATTATTATAATATCTAAAACTTAACGAACTCTAAGTTCGAAACCTTCACCAATCAAAAAATTTGTCACGAAAACAGTCCCCATCTTTCGAATCTTCAGCTAATCTGCACTAGCACTATGTCTAACCAGTCCACCGAAAAATCCCTTAAAGGCACTCTGGCAATCATCATGGGGGGTGGTCAGGGAAGCCGTCTTTTCCCTCTGACGCACCGCCGCTCGAAGCCTGCTGTTCCTCTCGCCGGAAAATACCGGATCGTCGATATCCCGATCAGTAACTGCATCAATTCGGGGATCCGACAGATGTATGTTCTGACCCAGTTCAATAGCGAGTCTCTCAACCGCCACGTCACGAGCGGCTACAAATTTGACCACTTCGGGGAGAACTTTGTCCACATTCTCGCGGCGCAGCAGACTCCCGGTGATGACAACTGGTATCAGGGCACTGCCGACGCCGTACGGCAGAATCTCAGCTACTTTCTGGAGAAGCCCTACAAGCATTTTCTCATCCTCAGCGGCGACCAACTCTACCGCATGGACTTCCGCAAAATGCTGAAACACCACCTCGAGAGGGGCGCAGAGCTCACGATCGCGACGACCCCGGTCGAGAGAGATCCGGCCCGTGCCTTTGGCCTCATGCACACCGATGAGAATAGCCGAATCACTCAATTTGTCGAAAAGCCGGGCGATGACGATGCCGCCCTCGACAAATTGGTGATGCCGGCACCCCTCCTTGAAGACGCCGGTCTCGATAAATCTGACGAGCGCTTTCAGGCCTCAATGGGTATTTACCTCTTCAACCGGGAAGTGCTCGAGAAAGCTCTCGACAATGATCTACAGGATTTTGGCGGGGACGTCATTCCTTCCATCATCGACAACGAAAACGTCTACAGTCATATTTTCCGTGGCTACTGGGAGGACATTGGAACCATCAAGTCCTTCTTCGAAGCGAACATTGAATGCACCAAGATCGTCCCTGCTTTCAATTTCTTCGATCCGGACAATCCGATCTACACGAGGGCGAGGTTGCTCCCCGCCAGTAAAATTAACGAGGCGCATATCGAGGAAGCGCTTCTTTCCGATGGCTGCATCATCACGAGTGCTTCGATTCGTAATTCCATCATCGGGGTTCGCTCGGTGATCGAGAAAGGCTGTGAGATTTCCGAGTCCATCATCATGGGCTCGGACTACTACACAAAGACGGAGGTTCCGAAAGGTGGCGGGAAGCCCATCAGAACCCCAATCCGGATCGGTGAGAACTCAAAGATCTATCGCACGATTATTGATAAGAACACCACGATTGGAAACGGGGTCATCATCCACCCCCGCGACCGGGTCAATGAAGACACTGAATGGTGCCACATCCGTGACGGCATCGTCGTGATTCCGAAGGGCATTTCGATTCCCGACGGAACTGTGGTCTGATATCAGCGACGCCGCCCCGTTGGAGTGAGGCCTCCAGGTCTTTTTCTTTGAATCCCGCCCCTCGTATCAAGACGAAGGCCGGATTGCCCGGCACCTCTTTCAGTAAGAACTGACGACACCGTCCCTCGCGATCGTCATGACTTCCTCGGTCACGAGATCTTTGACGACCACCCCGCTCGCCCGGATGTCGAGGACCTGATAGTCGCGAGCACCGGTGGTCGGCTGCGAGGTGCGGAAGACATCTCCTGATTTCACGACGTAGCGATATTGGCTGTCTGCCGAGGTGAGGATCGCGTAGGTGTCCGATGACTGACCTGAGATGTCATTCACGAGGAGATGGGTCGTCCCACTCTCCATATTCTCAACTTTCACACGGGAGACATCGACCATGCGCCCCTTACCCTCTTTCGAGGACACAAATTTCCGGGTCACTTCTTTGACTGCGAATGGTGTCCCCGGAATCACCGAACCTGCCTCAACTTCAAAAAGCTCTGAGTTCTCCTGATCGAGACGACGGATCTCGGCTTTATTTCCTTCAACACTCTCAACGGAGATGGGAAGAGGTTCTTCGTGATACGCGGCGAGAATCATCGATTTCACTGGAGCCTTTTCAGCGCTGCGCGAGTGAATTGTGGAACCGTTCAGAGCAGCAATAGGCTTCGACTTTGCCTCTTCCCTGACTTTCGCGGCGAGGGGACGGGTCGCTTCAATCGTCGTCGATGCATTCGCCAACTCAGCAGGGCTGCTTCGCTCTTCAACACCCTCACTCATGGCCGCCTCCGGCGCGGTCTCTGCGACCTCAGATTCTTTGAGAGTTTCCTCCACGGCGACTTCGGCAATGAGGGCATTCTGTGCCTCCGCCATTTCGCGCAATACTTCCTCACTTTCCGGAGTCGAACCCCACTCCGCTGGAGAAACGATCAGCGCTTTGATATCGTCAAAGCCCTTCTTTTCGGCAAGGACGGCTGCGGTCAGGCCGTCGTTCGTTTCGGAATACGGGTTCGCTTGATTCTGAAGCAAGGTCCGGACTGCCTCCAGCTTACCGCCTTCTGCAGCGATCATGAGAGGAGTCATGCTGGCAGGGCTTCTTGTGTTAATGTCAGCGCCCGCGCCAAGGAGACGACCTATCACTTCCTCACCGCCATTGAAAGACGCGACGAGGAGGGCGTCATCCAACGCAGATGGCGACGCCTGGCTCGAGAGCAGTGAAACGACGTCGGCATGGCCGTTGAAGGCAGCGATGGAAAGGGCACTCCATCCTTCCGAGTCTTTGACCTCAAGATCTCCGCCCCGACTCAACAGCATTCTTGAAACGTGCTCAAAGCCTTTCGACGACGCGGTGATGAGAGCATCGCGCCCCATGCTGTTCTGGTGGCGTGGATCCGCGCCGAGACCGAGGATGCGCTCGACGGCGCGGGAGTGGCCGCCTCCAGCTGCTTTGATGAGCGCTGTGTTACCGACGCTATCAATCGCGTCGATGTCCATTCCCATCCCGACAAAGAGATCGAGACTTTCGATGTCACCCACTCCAGCGGCGGTAATCATGTCTTTCACCGACGTTCCGTATCCCTTCTCCTCCAAAGCCTTACGCGCCTGCTTTTGTGGATCGCTGCAACCGCTGGCCAGAACGGCGAGCACCAGTGCGACAGATGTAAAAAACACGGAAAAAGTTGGATTCTTCATAAATCGATTGAATATGATAATTAGATTAACCGCAGTTTGGCTTGAAATAACAGCCGTGACAATCATTTATTTTAAAAATAATGACTTCTAAGTTTTATTAATTAAAATTCAGGTCCCCGTAAATCTATCTTCATCACTTGGATTTAGGGAATATCTGAGGGAAACTTCAGGCGGTGAAAATCGATTACCTTATTGTTGGCCAGGGATTGGCAGGATCGCTTCTCGCCTGGGAAATGCTGGCGCGGGGCAAACGCATCCTCGTTGTCGATCGGGATGAAGAGATCACCTCGTCCAAAGTCGCGGCCGGCCTTGTCACTCCGCTCACCGGCTCGCGCCCTTCAATGACACCTGCCTTCGAAGAAAGATTGCTGGCCGCCAAAGAATTTTACTGGAACGCTGAAGAAGCAAGCGGAGTTCGTTTTTTCTATCATCTCCCGATCGCGAAACTGTTTCGCAGCGAGTCTGACGCAGCAAGCTGGTCATCCTGCGACCTTTCCGACGGAACTTCCCTTCACCCCTACCTCGGAAAGCTGCCGCTTGCTCCCGGATTACTCCATGCAGAACACGGAGGCCTTGAAATGACGGGAGGGGGTTGGCTCGATGTTCCTGCATTCCTCGAAGCGACCCGCCAGCATCTCCTCGAGCGGGCCTCTTACGCGATCGGTCGGGTCAATTCCGACGACGTCACGACCACCCCCACCTCTGCACGGTGGAGAAATATCGAGGCCTCGAAGATCATTTTTGCGGAAGGCTGGCGAAACAGTTCTAACCGGTTCTTTGATTGGATCAAAATGCACTCTGCCCTTGGCGATATCCTCGAGGTGAAAATCCCTGCTCTGGCCGACTTCACTCGAATCGTGAATCGGGGTGCATGGCTTCTCCCTCTCGGGGGCGGCCGATTCAAAACCGGTTCGAACTATCGACACGAGATTACCTCAACGGTTCCAGATGAAGTCGGTCGGGGCGAAATTTCTGAAAAACTGAAAACGGTCACCCCCCTCTCTTTCGAGATTATCGGGCATCAATGCGCCGTTCGTCCCATCATCAAACGCAGTCAGATTTTCTGTGGCGTTCATCCCGCGCACGAGACGATCGCTTTTTTCAACGGACTGGGTTCAAAAGGAGTCCTCAACGGTCCGTGGCATGCCGAACGACTCGCCGCACATCTTGAAGGCAACATACCGCTGCCCCATGAGTGTGACCTTCGAACCAACCTGATCTGAAAAGCGCCCATGTCGATAACCCCCATTGTGCCCGGTGCGCTCGAACTGGCTCATCAATTTGTATCAAAAGTATTGTCGGAGGGTGATCATGCCATCGATGCCACGGCCGGAAATGGACACGATACGCTATTTCTTGCCCGAATCGTTGGACCTGGCGGACGGGTTAGTTCATTCGACATTCAGGATCAGGCAATTTCGAAGACGAGAGAGAAAGTGCGCGAACTCGGTCAGGTCAAACTTTTTCAAAGTGGCCACGAGAACATCGCCGAACTGGTGTTCTCGCCTGTCAAAGCGGTAATGTTCAATCTTGGCTATCTGCCGTCGGGCGACAAATCGATCATCACCAGCGCAGACACCTCAATAAAAGGCATCGAAGCCTCTCTCAAGCTCTTATGCGCCGGAGGCCTCGTCACCGTGACTGCCTATACCGGTCACTCCGGAGGCTCGTTCGAAGCTGAGGCAATCGAAGCGCACCTGAAAGAGCTGCCTCAAGATGAATTTAAAGTGGCGAGATTTGAGATAATCAATCAAAGGAACCAGCCTCCTCACTTGCTGGTGGTCGAGCGTCTCGCGGGTCCCCTCTGATTCCGATCTCGAAACCGAAGCCGCTCCTTTCTCTGGAAAAGAGCGGGCCGATTATTCCTCTTCGTCCTCTTCGTCTTCAAAGATCACCAGCTGGTCCTCTTCTTCCGGAAGAAAACCGAAGGTGATACCATCTTCACCGGAGAAGAGATAGTTCCAGATCGACTCACCATTCGGACCGTATTGATCAAATCCCTCGAATCGGAAAATAAACGAACTTGGTCGCGAGATGCGGCGGATATTTACGCGCTGCTCATCGTCGAAAATTCGGTCATCTCTCTTAAACGTTTCCGACCCGCGACCATTGGCATCAAACTCGCCATTTTCATCAATAAAACCTCCGATTCCGCCACCTCCAACAGGGTCGGTGCCTCCACCGGTTCCAGGTCCTCCCGTTCCAGGTCCTCCTGTTCCAGGTCCTCCTGTTCCAGGATCGACGACTGCATTCAGCTCAATCGAGTTGTAGTAGAAAGCAAAGCCCGCTGCATTTGCCGGAGCAGGATCAGTCGGCGCACCGAAATCATGATCGAGGGGACTGCTTGGGTTGGTTCCCGTTATTTCTCTCGTGAATTCGTCATCCCCTTGCTCCAGGGTCGGATCCACCGGAGTTCCAGTCCAGCTCACCCCATTGATCAAGGCATCGACTTCGATCTGGTTGTTCGCCCGGGTCGGAAGATAAATCCGAACGTCTTCTTCTCCGTAGAGCTGTGTCAGATCATCGGTGACAAGATCACCTGCGGCGGGGTCTGTCGGCATCAATGAGCCGACCTGCATCTGAAGCCCGCTCGTCGCAGTTGCCGTCGCGTTAGTCTCATCGTTGAGATGTCCGATCAGAGCGGAGGCAAGGCGAATGTCGCTGCCGGCACTCACTTCGATGTCTCCATCTCGTGAACCCCTGCCTGAGGCACCGGCAACAGCGCCCCGGAGATCATCGCCGTGTCCGACCTTGGCGTAGGAACCATTTTCCAGATCAACTCCTGTGAGAATGACACCTTCCTGTGCTACGACAGAGATATCACCGCCGAGAGTCGCGACACGATCATCGCCTGTCGTATGACCAATCTGCCCGAATGAGAACACACCGGTATCTGCGAGCACTCTCACTTCTCCCTCGGCTTCGACTGAGATTGTTCCTCTGAGTGTCGTTGGATCAGCAGAACCTCCACCGTGACCGATGAGAGAGGAGGAAGCATCTGATGCACCGGCATCGAGAACGACATCGCCTGCCGAGACGACTTCAATACTCTGGTCAAGCACATTGCTTGCCGAGTCAAAACCGCCGTGTCCGATCTGTGTCGTGGCCACAACTCCAACGTCCCCGGAAACAGCGGAGAT
Organism: uncultured Akkermansia sp.; assembly: GCA_964583035.1. Taxonomy (GTDB): domain Bacteria; phylum Verrucomicrobiota; class Verrucomicrobiia; order Verrucomicrobiales; family DEV007; genus Arctic95D-9. Next base: position 25,073 of record CAZOUP010000007.1, on the reverse strand, counting down.
ATCCCCCACCGTCGACTCTAATTTAATAGAGCCGGAAACAACGCCACTGCTCCTAAATCCGCCGTGACCAAACTGGGCCGAGGCCGTTTGTCCATCTCCCGCTTTCAGGCTGATAGAATCTGCGACAAGTTCCAGTGCGCCGCTCTTCGAGCCTATCGAGTTGGCTCCACCGTGACCAAACATGGCGTAGGAGAATGCCTCAGTTCCGCCGGAAATAGTGACATCAGTGTATTCGCCGACCGGTACGATTCCGCCACCGAGATCGCCGTTATATCCACCGCCACCGTGACCAATCTGTGCGTAGGATCGGTCTCCATCGCCGGAGATGTCGAGGATGCCTTTCTCGAGGGAAGTCAGGCTAATCGTTGAGCTGATGACGCCGCTGCCTCTCGAACCGCCATGACCGACCTGCGCGTAGCTCTCATCCCCACCACCTGCATTAACCTTCAGGCCATCGCCTTTCGTTGTCAGGTTGATGGCCCCGCTGATCGAACCAACTCCGTCACTACGATATCCAACTTGCGCCTGAGTGTTATCGTCACTGCCGCCCGTGAGGGCAACACCACTTCCAAGAATTTCTGTCGTTCCAGCCTTGGAACCGACGCTGATGCCTTCCGTCTGTAAACCATTTCCGATCGCAACCGCTCCACCAACCCCGAATGACGCAGGGCTCGCGATAATATCTGACAGGGAGATAGAAAGGTCGGTAATCAACGGGCAGGTATCGAAATCAATATCATCCGTGAGTCCCGTCGAACCATTCCAACCCGCAGCGATCCCAATCGATCCGTCACCTGCATTCTGAATTGAAGCGAGCACATTGACATCACCACTGGCAACGAGGCTGACGTTCGATGAGGTATCAATCGCTGCTCCGGGACCATCTACGGTCAGGCTTCCATCGGTGAGCATGATTTCGACATCTCCTCCGGAGACCATTGAGGAAATCATCCCGGTAACTCCCTGCTCATTATTCGTCGTGAGTGAGTCTGCGAGCAGCCCCAATCCACCTGCAGAGGCAGCCGTGTCATCGGAACCGTGACCGATTCCGGTGCTATTCGCGCCTCCGTCAGTCAAGGAAACCGCGCCTCCGGCGATGATGTCGATCTGACCCGAGCGGTCACCTGTCGAGGTCGAGAGCGCACCATGACCAATCATCGCCTGAGCGGCCGTCTCAGCGCCTCCCGTGAGGGAAATTCCACCGTCGTTTCCAACGGCGAGACTGATGCCACCGGTCATGTCAGCCACCGTGTTCAAACCACCATGTCCGATCTGTGAAAACTCACCGGATTGATTGCCGCCCGTCATCTGAATTCCGGTTGTCGTTGGGGAATCCACCCGGATGCAAATATGGCCATCAAGCAGTGTCGCGGCGCTCCCGGACCCTCCATGACCGATCTGGGTGTAGGAATCCAAACCTCCGCCGTTTGCAGCGTTCATGATGAGCGATCCGTTCAGGACAGCCACATCAATCGCACCCATCTGGGAAGCACCGGTGGTGTCACGACCACCGTGCCCGACCGTGACGTAGGCACCGCTGGAGGTCCCGGTTTGACTACTCTGAAGCGTGAGATCTCCGCCGGTGATGTTAAGATCGATGGTACCTAAATTCGTTCCCTCAGAGCGCTGACCACCATGGCCGATCTGGGTCACTGAATCGGCTTCATTTCCACCCGTCAGGGTCGCACCCGCGTTCGCAGTCACCTCGATATCGCCACTCACGTCGCCGGTCGAACCCTCGCCGCCGTGACCCACCATGACGTGGTTGGCGGAAGAAGCTCCCGTCATCGTGAGGCCACCTTGAACCGCGCTGACGGTGATTTTCTGATCAGCGACAGCGTAGTTCGACTCAAAGCCGGCGTGACCAACCTGAACGTAGGAGTTCACCGTCCCATTGGCCGCTCCGAGGAGACTGATCGATCCCGCCGTGTTTCGGACGGTGACCGTTCCCGAGATCGTCTCATTCGCAATGCCGGAGCGGAGACCACCGTGCCCAATCTGAGTCGGAGTCGACTGAGAATTAGTCGGATTTCCAACGAGAAAAATATCTCCAAAGGAAGTGGCGACGTCGATATTGCTCATGAAGTTGGCGTCGCCACCGATGATCCCGGTGCTGGCCGAACCACCGTGACCGATCTGCGCCATGCCATTGGCACTTGTGCTACCTCCGACAAGGAGAATCGCAGTTGTCGGAGGAAAGATCGTAGATGCGGGATCGAGAGGACCGCCGGCATCGACATCGATCGCGCCGTCTTTCGTGCCAACGGTTTCGATGCCGCCGTGACCGATCAACGCTGAATTGTTCGATGCGACATTTCCGGCCGCGAGCGCAATGCCACCTGCCTGGGCATCGACCTTGATGTCACCCATCATCGTAGCGGTGCTTTGGAAGCCGCCATGACCGATCTGGGCCGAAGTGCGGTTCGCGGCAGTAATAGAATTAGTTGGATTGGCTTGCAATTGAACATTCCCGGTCGTGGTGATCACAGAGATCGCCCCGTGATACTGGCCGCCTGCCGCGTCGGAGTCGTCTCCACCGTGACCAATTTGCGCGTAAGCGTCCTGGAAGCTACCTCCGAGAACCGTGACACCAGTTCCGGTGTTGATCAGGATGTCTGATCCGTTCACGGCCGTCCCCGCTGAACCTGACTGGGATGCTCCACCGTGACCGATGTGCGCATAAGAATCAATAGAGTCACCAGCAAGAACGGAGACGGAACCCGCACCGGCTCCCCCATCCTGGTTGATAAGAATATTGCCAGTCATCGCGCCCTCGTGGGTTTTTCCACCATGACCGAGTTGCGCATACTGGCTATCAAACGAATTCACATCCTGGTCGCCACCGCCTTGAAGGGTCACTGAATTGCCGACGTCTACGTTGATCTGGCCGTCAAGAACCGCAGCGGACTGCGTTCCCCCGTGGCCGACCAGCGCAAAACCATTGGAGTTACCGGTGACAATCAGTGGCATCGCCATAGGTGCGTTGAATCCGCCGCCCTCGATCCGGAGATCGCGTCCTGCGTCGAGATTGATCGCACCGGAGAATGTGACTCCTGCGCTGTCGCGAGTCATCGCGCCGGCGTCGACGGTTCCACCAGCCTGATTGCCACCATGACCGATCTGTGCATAACTGGTGCCGCCTCCGCCATTCACGAAGATGTCGCTGGTGGCTCCGAGAGCGGTGACAGTTACAGCACCCATCATCGAGCCGACTTCGAAGCTGGCATTCGTGTTCGCGGGCGTACCGAGATCGAATCGACCTCCGTTACCGATATGAGCGTACGATTGATTAGATGGATCGGTTGCCGAAACGAGCACGCCGCCCGCATTGCTGGTGACCGAGACAGCCGAATTGAATGAATCACCGTAAGCCGAGTGTCCGCCGACACCGATCTGGGCATAAGCGGACGAATTTAACGCCGTTCCGCCCGCGCGGACGGCGACTCCGTTCCCGTCGAGCTCAGGATCAGGAGTCATGTTCCCACTGGTGTCGATCGCGCCATTCGCGGTCACATTGATCGCGGTCGCGGATTTTGACCCGGTAGAGTTGCGGCCTCCCACCCCGATTTGGGCGAAAGCGTCAATTCCCGTGCCCCCGAGGACTGAAACCGTGCCCACCCCGGAACCCACCGTTCCGGCTGTTACACTGATCGTGCCACCTGTAATCGCATCATCGGCATTGTGGCCGCCCAGTCCGATCAAGGCAGAGGCGGCCGTATTCGTTCCGCCCTGCACCAGCACATCGCCAGCCGTCGCGGTGACGGTCACATTGCCGGACTTCGTGCCGTCCGTATTTCTTCCACCATGTCCAACGATAGCGAAGGCATCCGCCGCAGAGCCGCCCCGGACGGTAATATCTCCCGTATCGGATGTGACTGAAACGTCTGAACTGCTGATCGCTCCGTCTGCATTGAATCCGCCATGGCCGACTAATGCGTAGGATCTGCTACTCGTGCCCCCGAGGACATCGACGTCGCCTCCGGTGGAAGTGACCGACACGTTGCCGCTCTTCGCTCCCATGGCTAGATAGCCTCCGTGACCGATCTGGCTGAACTGGTCGGCACCAGTGCTGATACCTGCCTTAACCGTCACCGTTCCTCCGGCATTGATCGTCATCGCACCGCCGAGGGTAGCATTCGTTCTCGTGCCACCGTGGCCGATCTGGGCAGAGGATTCTGGATTTGCTCCTATCGCACCAATATCAGGCGTGAGCACAGGAGTGAGATCCCCCGTTGCTGCTCCCAGAGTGATGGCACCGCCGGTATCGACGTTGATCGCTCCTGAGTAGGTTATACCGGTCGCGTCTTCGCCGCCGTGGCCGACCATCGTGAAAGAGGCTGTGTCAGGTCTCACGAGAATCAGATCTCCAGCCGCATCGATGTCGATCAACGAATCAATGACCGAATAGCCGCTGAGATGACCGCCGTGGCCGATCATGGTGTGTGAGGTTTCCGGCCCAGACTCAGCACCGATGAGGAGAATATCTCCCGTAGTGTTCCCATTGATCGTGTTGTTGAGGGTGATGGTTCCCGAGATAATGTCTGTAGGTATTGTTGGGATAACCATACTAGAGTCATCACCCGCATTGAATCCGCCATGGCCGATCTGCGCGAAATTCGCACCAGGCGCACCACGGACACTGCCCCGAACGGTGATATCCCCTTCCGTCTGCACTGAGATGTTGGAAGACATGAATTCTTCAGCCACCCCAACTTTACCAGCAAAAATATTAGCGATTGCACCTGTTATAAAGCCTGTGCTATTCACCCCGCCGTGTCCGACCTGAGCCGAGGCATTGCTACCGCTGGGCATTGTCACCGCCACTCCCGTTTTGGAGAGCAAGGTCACCTCTCCGATTTTAGAACTAACGGATGCGAATCCACCGTGCCCGATCATGGTCGAGACGTTAGCACCCCTCACCACATTGTTATTCGGCTGGTTGAGATGGATCGCTCCGTTCGTTGCGGTCACCGATATATTTCCATAGAAGCTGCCCGATCTCGAATCCCCTCCGTGCCCGATATTGGAATACGAGGACGTTCCCAAACCGCCTTCTACCTCGACCGAATTCGCGGCCGTGAGTGCGATGTCGCCAAATATTTGATCTGTCGCATTCACCGTAGTACGGCCCATACCACCATGGCCGATCTGGGTGTAAGCACCCGTGCCCTCGGTAACCGCATTTGCCCGCCCAAGGAGGATGTTGTCGGCTGCCCCGATGGTGACGGCACCTTCTCTAGTGATGAAGTAAAAGTCGTCGGCTGAAATGGTACCACCGTGACCGATCTGCGCGTAGGCGTTAGCGCCAGCCCCTCCATCGAGGGAGATGTCACCGGTTCCAGTCCCCATCGCGGTATTGATGAGTATATTCCCGACGGTATTCATTTCTTCAGCATCGCTCCCGCCGTGACCGACCTGGGCGTAGGCGTTGATTCCATTGCCGTCGAGATCGATTGCGCCGACAACGTCGAGCGTGATCGTGGAGTTCTGCACCTCTCCGCCGGGATCGCCGGCGGAGCGACTGCCGCCATGACCAATCTGCACGTAGGAGTTCTCTCCCCCACCCAACATGGTGAGATTGGCGGCACCTGCGGCGGTGCTGAGCGGATCAGGGTGATCACCGACGCGGATATCTCCACCGAGTGTCGAAACCTGACCGCTTCCGCCATGGCCAATCTGCGCGTAGGAATCGCTCGTGGTTCCGCCGAAGAGACTGATGTCACCCGGCTCGCAGAATGAAATGGTGATATTGGCGTTAATGTCATCAGCCGCATCGGATCCGGCTCCACCGTGTCCGATTTGTGCGAAAGTCCCATCAGCCGTGCCACCGTTCAGGGTGAGTCCACCGCCCTTGAGGAAAAGGTCGATTGCTCCGGTGGTCAGGTCTCCGTCGTTGACATTTCCGGTGCTATTCCCGGAGGTTCCAGTTCCGTCGGAGCGGAATCCGAACTGGCTGAACTCGTCAGCATCGTTACCGCCATTAAGGGTCATGCCATAAGCGGCGGCCACGTTACGACCGAGGCGGGAACCAACGATGACCGGGCCGACCATTTCGGCCGGGTTGGTGCTTCCAAGAGTGATTGTTCCATTTCCATTTCCAAAGGTATCGCAATCGTTGAAATCGATATTCACTCCACCACCCTGGATCGTCGGTTTGCAGTAGTTGAATCCACCGCCGGGCAATTCCTCGTAAGAGACCGAGGCAATCGCAGGTGCGGATTCAGCTCCGCTCCACCCCGCAACCACTGTTACACTGCCAGTTCCGGCATTCTGATAGGAGTTCAGGAAGGTAATGTCCCCGCCAGTGACGAAGAAGAAGTCATCGCTCGAATTCACTAAGAGATCTTCTGACTGATTGTAGTTAGGATTCCCGGGATCGACACCGAACACGATATCGATATCTGAAGAGGTGATGATGTTGACGTCACCCGTTCCGAAATTCTCTCCTGCCATGACGGCGAGCTCACTGGCGTCCTTTGAGGTCGGGTCCAGATTGTCGAGAGTCTGAAAAATCTGGAATCCGTTGCCTCCCTCGTAGGTGGCGTTGGTGAGCGCCTGGCCGGCGAACTCTGCGTTGCGCGCTGTCTGGTGCCAAACATTCACGTTCCCTGCATCCAGCATTGTCGTTGCATCAAGTCCAAGCCCAGCGCCATTCGTTCCCGTCAGATCCTTGGTCGCGAGAATATGGATACCCCCCTGGCGTTGACCCAGGGAAGTGTAGCCCTCGCCGTCACCGTGACCGATCATCGCGTAGTTGCTCGTGGAGTTGTCTCCGCCGTTGAGAGTCACGTCTCCGCCATTGGCGGCGCTGCCGCGGTTGTCAGCAACCACGTAAACCTCACCGGACATGTCAGCATTCGCATTGATTCCACCATGACCGATCTGGGCGTAACGGTTGAGTGCATCACCTCCATTGAGGGTCACCCCGGCAATACCCGACGTGCCCGAAACGACAGTGACGTTTCCTGCCATCGTCGCTGTTGGCGCACCGGTAGCGTCAATGCCACCGTGACCAATCCGGGCAAAAGCATCTTCACCGGTACCAATCGAGGCATTGATGTCAACGATATCGCCCGCATGGACGCAGATTTCTCCGTTCAGATTTCCGACGATGCTCGTGCCGCCATGACCAATCTGTGCATAGGCCGCTTCTAGGGCTCCGGATTGCAGAGTGACACTGCCGTCGGCGACATTGAAATCGATCGCGCCGGTTGCATCACCAGATCCGGCTACTCCGCCGTGTCCCACCTGGGCGTAGGCCCTCAATCCGGAACCAGTGATGAGGGCATTTCCGCCGACGGTGACGATCATGTTACCGCTCTTAGCCCCGTCCGAGTTCTGTCCACCGTTTCCGATCTGGGCGAAGGAATCGGTTCCTCCTGCCGTGACCGAGAGGTTTCGTGCTGCCGTGATCCGGAATCCGGGTTCGATACCGGGAAGAGGAGCTGAATCAGGCGAAGCATGATCGCCGTCGGCATCGCGGCCTCCATGACCAATCATCGCCATGCCATTGCTGTTCTCACCATCAACCGTGATGTCTCCATCATCTCCCGAAGCGTCCCCGTCTGCAGCGATCACGGTGATTCTGCCGGTGTGACCAGTTTGGCTCAGGGTGTTGGCAGCCAACACGGAGCGGGCACGTCCGCCGTGACCAATTTGACCAGAAGCGTCTCCCACTCCAGTACTACCTTTGACGCTGACGTTACCATCGTTCGTGACAACTGAAATGTCTCCGGAGAAGGCGGTTCCAAATCGGCCTCCCTCCACTGTCCCATCATTCAAGTCATTCCGGCCTCCATGTCCGACCTGTGAGTAGGCGGTGTTAGACTCTCCTGCCGTAATCGCAATATTACCCGCTGTAGTGAAGAGATTGACATCACCCTGATAACCGAAGCTGGACCGGGCATCCGCATCGCGACCGCCGTGGCCAAACTGAGCAAAAGAGCGATTCGCCGTTCCCGCGGCTGACGCACCGGTGAGGGTAATTGCCCCGCGAGCGTCGATGTCGATGTTTCCGTTCGCGCTCGCGATCGAACTTCTGCCACCGTGACCGATCATGACATAGGTGTCCTGCGCATCTCCGGCGAGGAAGCTCACGGCCCCGAGCGTTCCCGCAGTTCCGAAATCAATCTCATCAGCTACGAGGTTCATGTCAAAATCGGCATTGTCCGTCTTCTTCCCGAAAGCTCCGGCTTCCACCGTGATGTTCCCGTCAAACTGTCGGGTTCCTCCATTCGAAGCATCGGAGTTCTGCCCACCGTGTCCTAGATGAGCGAAGTTGGAGGTGGCATTTCCGCCTGAAAACGCAATCTCATTGTGAGCCCTGACGACGACGGCTCCAAAATGGTCACCATCGGTGTCATAACCGCCGTGGCCCAACTGCGAATACGCTTGGATTTGCGCTGCAACCAGGGGAGGCCCTTCGATTTCCATGCCGCCCGAGAAATTGATCGCGCCCCCGGTAGTAGCCACGTAGATGGTTCCGCTATGACCCGCATCGGTCGTTCCCGTCGCGATGGCATTTCCACCATGCCCTAACTGAGCAAAAGCTCGCGGCCCGGTCCCTGCCGCAAAATCGATGTCTCCCGCAGCGCGAACCTGGATCGCTCCGACATAGTCACCGGTTCCCGCAGTTCCCCCATGCCCCAACTGGGCGAAAGAATCAAACTCTGAACCGCCCGCAAACTGAATGGCACCGCCCGTCGTCGAAACACTCACCAGTCCGCTCAGGTCACCATCGACATCACGCCCACCGTGACCAATTTTGGCAAAACCCGGTGTGGTTAATACAGTTGCTGAATCGTCGTTTGGTGCTGTGACGCTGATATCACCAGTGACCGATACCTTGATGTCGCCACGATGCCCCAGCCCTGTCGCGTCGTTGTTAATACCACCATGACCCACCATCGCGAAGTTGGCGTTTCCTTCATCGCTGCCATCGATCCTGAGAGCTCCATTACCGGTCGTCAACGTGATGTCGCCAACGAAATCACCTCCGGCGTTCACGGTTCCAAATCCTCCGTGACCAATCATCGCAGAGGTTCGATTTCCTCCGAATGTATTGGTTGGGTTGGCCGCAATGACGACATTTCCAAGTCCTGTCACGACACTGACATCTCCCCGGAAACCATTACCTGCTCCGGTCGCTTCATCGCCACCGTGACCAATCTGTGCATAGGACTCCTGAATCGAACCGGCCCGGACAATGACGCTGTCGACTTCTGCCACCCCAGTCACTGAAACTGTGATCGCGGCTCCTTCGTCCACACCACCGGCGGCACCAATATCTCCTGCTGCATCGACTCCACCATGACCAATCTGGGCATAAGTCTGAGTAGAATCACCTCCGAGCACCTGAACGGTGCTTCCCGCGACGGCGCTCTTCACCGTGATGTCCGAATCGATAATGCTCCCAATGTTCCCGGAAGACTGATGTCCGCCGTGACCAATCTGCGCATAGTGGCGGGCGAAATCGCCCCCTTCGAGGAGAACATTGGCCAGGTTTTCGATTCGAATCACACCATCTTTCAACCCCACTTGACGTCGTCCACCGTGACCGATTTGAGTGTAGGAGTCCTGCCCGGTTCCTAGAGTCTGCAAAGTCAAATCACCACCGCCGCCAGCAATCGCTCCAGCACCACTGTTTGCGTTGGGATCCCAATTAACAAAAATGTTTCCGGAAAGGTTTCCATCAGAATCCTTACCCCCATGTCCGATCTGCGTGAACGAGCGGGTGTTGCCTCCGGCCAGAGTGATGTCATTTCCGATCACGACGATATCACCGTTGTGATTCCCTTCGACCGCATCACCACCATGGCCGATCATCGCCCAGCGGTCACCGGCAGCTCCACGCACCTCGATGTTTCCAACGCCTGCGGCGGTGCTGCGATCAGCACGGACTGAAATCATGCCGCTGTGAGTCGGATCATTGCCGGTCGTATCTCCTTCGATCGCGCCACCGGGATTAGCAATGTCGAATCCATCATCTCCGCCATGACCGATCATCGCGAACTTCTGGTTGTCACCGCCGCCGCCTCCTGAGACGGAAACTCCGCCTGCTCCAGCTTCGACCATGATGTTACCGGTGGCATCACCTGTCGTATCGGTAGCCCCGGCATCAACACTGTTGAATCCGATCTGGGCCGAATTAGTGGCGAAGTCGCCTCCGGAAACAGTCACGGCATAACCGAAAACATTGGTATCACCGTCCCGGCTGCCGACGGCGGCAGACTGACCAGCGGTCGTATCCGTCGCACTGGGATCAATAATGACAGAACCGGTTGAATCGCCAAAATCAAAGCCCTGGGCCTTGACCTCAGCAAGAGTAAAACTCCCGACCGGCGGGCAGTCGAGATAATCAATTCCCTCGAGCACACCGGAAGAAGTGAAATTCCCGAGACTCGCTCCCGCGATCAAATTCACATCTCCACTACCGGGATTTTGAATATCGTTACGAACGTTGATGTTGTCTGTCGCAAACAGGCTGAAGTTGTTGCTGCGCGCCGTTCCGTTAGTAGAGGCATAAGTGCCTGACGCGGCGCTGCTGTCGAGGATGCTGTTCACCGTAATCGCCGAGGCACTGTAGGCGAAGTCTCCGACCGCAATGTTGGGGTTGATGAAGTTATCCCGAAAGTTATCTGTGATTATGATGTTTCCGTTAGAGTTATTGACACCATCGCTTCGGGTGATGAGTCCACTTTTTGCGATCACTTGATATCCGCCGGCGATATAAGTGCTCGCCGCGTCAAGATTATTTAACTCGAGATTATCAGTGGCAAAAGGATTGCCATTATTCGTCCCTGTCCGCCGGAAGGTATGGCCGATCCAGGCATTCTCATTTCCACTGCGATCAAGTGTAATTTCGTCCGCCACGACAAATATGCCGCCAGCGCGGCTCCCCGTTGCATTGTTGGTATTGCTGGAGCGATCATCTCCATGACCAATTAAAGCATACGACTCAGAACTGCTTGCCGCTTTCAGCGTCAAATCACCCGTTTCGGTGATGACATGAACATCACCGGAAAGGTCACCCTCTGACCGGGCTCCCCCATGTCCAATTTGAGCGAATGCGCGGGAACCGGCACCTCCCAGAATGTCAATATCGCGATACGCACTCACTGCGATGATTCCTTCGTTCTCAGTCAGAGTCGTTGGGTTGTCCCCGTGGTTTCCTTCCGTCTCATACCCGCCATGTCCGATCATCGCATAAGTCTCGCTCGAAGTACCGCCGGTCAGAGTGAGTTTTCCACCGACTGCGTCGGTTGCACCAAACTGGAAAGTATCGCCTCCGACCGTTCCGTCAAAATCACCGACGTCGTTGAATTGACCGACTCCAAGTGAAGTAAAGAGTGATCCGGAACCCGAACTCACCTTAATCACCCCGGTGTGATTGCCGTCGGCATCATATCCACCATGACCGATCTGCGCCGAACTCCGCGAGCCACCGCCACCTGTGATGATGACATCCTGAGCCGCTCGAACGCTGATGTTTCCATCGTGCGCTCCCTGGGAACTATAGCCACCATGACCGAGTTGAGCATACGTCTGGTCATCGACGCCTCCGATAAAACTGATCGAACCATTCAGCGCCGCGACTGTGATATCTCCCCGGGCGCCCAATGTTGTATTGGTATTCGGCTCGTCAGAGTCGTGGCCACCATTCCCGAGTTGAGCATACGCGAGATCAGAGTCCCCGCTGTATTGGAAGTCCGCTACGATTCGCTGGACGTAGGTTGGGTCAGCGACTCCTCCATCCGAGTTTGGATCCATATCAAAGTTAGCGTCGAAAACAACGCGCCCATTGCTGGCGGTATAAGTCGCAAAGACGGTGGTGCCCAAAACCGGCACATTCCCGTTTCTACCTAGATCAGCAAGAGCATGTTCGCCAGACGAGATGAGGACGAGTTCTCCGCTTCCATTATCCATAAGAACGACCCCTTCAGGAGTGGTCAGGCGAAGCGTGCCAGACACAATCTGCTGATGGATGAGGTCAGCCTCTCCGATGGCACGACCCTCATTCGTTCCGTTGCTCCTCGTCGCAACATTCATGCTATCCGCAGCTCGATCGAGACTCAGATTTCCCCGGTTGCTGGCTGCGCTGTAGTGAGCTTGATATGGAGCATTGGAAAACGTCCCTCCAAGGAATTCGATGGATCCCGTCGCGAGGACACGAATATCACCGGCTTGATCTGAGCGCGAGGCGCGACCTCCGTTTCCGAGTTGGACAAAATTTTCCTGTCCATCACCCGCGCGAAAGCTGATGTCGCCATCTGCCATCACAGAAATGACTTCGTCAATGGCTCCGATCGTATTGCCCTCAGCGGACCGACCGCCGTGACCGATCATTCCGAAACTGATTTTCTCTACGTTGTTATCGAGCGTCGCCATGCCACCAAGCACCGTGATGTTGCTATTGTTATTTAGATTCGTATCGTTGCCATCAGCGTCATAGCCAGCGTGGACGGTAATATTTCCACTATGATTTCCAGCTGAGGCGAAGCCGCCATGACCGATCATCGAATAGTGGAATCGTCCACCGGCCACTTCACCGGGCATCACCGCGAAACTCGGTTTTTCGAGGCGGTTGACATCACCCGCGCCAACGAAAACACTTCCCTCCGAAGTGATCACCGTGATGTCACCGCGGTGTCCTTCAGAAGCCGTGCCCCCCCGCACATTTGCCCCATCGCGCGCCGTGTCCGAATCATAGCCACCGTGACCAATTTGCGTGATGAGCCGTCCGTCATCGTTAATCGCAAAGGTATCGTCACCCGAACTCTTTGAAAGCACACCGCTGATCAGATTAACGTCGCCGGTGACATCGATCACGATTTCTCCCGAGTGGCCCTCTGCATTGGCAACTCCATTTCCATTTCCAGTCCGATTGTCAGGACCACCGTGACCGAACATCGCATAAGCGTCTGTCCTTATTCCGGCCTTTGCCTGAAAACCAATTCCGTCATCGGTGGAGGACCCATACAGCTTGATGTCTCCCACGTTAGTTCCGTCAGCGTCGTTTCCACCGTGACCAATTTGGGCATAAGCATCGGTGAAATCGAACTGCACGCCTCGCCCGGCAGTCAAGACGGTTCCCCCGCCGATCCTGTCAGTGAAAGTATAGCCAGTCGGCGCTGAACTATTCACATCCTGACCGATAATAATATCTCCGAAGTTTTTACCCTGAGTAAATGACCCTCCATGACCAATCTGCGCGTAGTTGTAAAGACCGGTTCCTCCCGTAACAAAGAGGTCGCCTCCTGCGTTGACGGTGATGTTTCCACGATTACCGACGGTCGTTCCATTCCCGTTGTCAGCATCGTACCCGCCATGCCCTAACTGCACGAAAGAGTAGCTGGTATCATTGGTTGTGTACTCAATCGCGATGTTGTCCTGACCTCCATAAGCATCTGCTCCCGGATTGATATCGCGATCAAAGAAAATTTGTGTAGCCGAGTAAGTTCCGACCTGTTGCCCGATCGTGAAGATATCATCGCCGGGTTCCCCGAGTGTGCCATTCCCGTTGGCATCAACGTCTGAGATAGGTCCTGCTGTGGACTCAACCCGCAACTCTCCGTTTCCATCCCGGTCATGGAGCACGAGGACAATGTTACCCGCCGTATCACGGACATGGACCTTCATCGTTCCTTCGACGATTCCGTTGAAATTCACATCGACGACCCCCTTATCACGGAAGCTACCCCCTCCGGTTGCTTCAAAGTTTGCGGCACGCTCAAGGTTACGGAAGGCGTTTCCGTCTGTCGCTGAGCGCTCGAAGGTGTAGGAAGCCGTGTAACCCGGATTCTGCGCTGACTCAAAGGTGATATCACCAAAGGCGAGGACATCGATGTCCCCGTTGTGATCGCCATCCGCATTCATGCCGCCATTTCCGAGCATCGCATAGTGTCGGGCGCCGCCCGGCGTGGTGAAGGAAATGTCGTTGCTCGACTGGACGAGGATGGTTTCACCAACCCGCCCGAGATTCCCGGCTTGGGCCCGATCATCTCCATCGTTTCGCCCACCATGCCCAAGCTGGGCGTAGCTGTTAGTGTCAGACCACTCATCCGTGGTTCCTCCGCCTGCAGCAAAGAGAATGTCCGACTCAGGCTTGATCGTGCTCCGCACTCCTGCCTCACTGATCCCTGCTTTGACGGTGATATTCCCGTGATGATCACCTTGCGCAGTGATGCCACCATGACCCAACTGAACGTAATGCCGTGACCCACCGTTATTACCGGCGCTGGCTTCGTAAGTGCGATTCGAGTCACCACCCAAAAATTCAATACTACCATCCGAAGCGATCACGCTGATATCGCCGGCGTGACCGTCAAAACCCACCATGTTGACCCGGTTCGCATTGAGGTTGGCAATAAAATCAGCCTCACTGATGACATCGGCCTCATCACCACCATGACCCAGCTGAGAGTAGTTGTTACCGTTGTCATTCTCGAAAAATCCCACATCTAATCGCGTGCCTGCGACGAAGAGGATGTCTCCACCACTCTTGACATCGATGTCCCCCTTAATGCCTTCGCCCTTCCCACTAAAAGTTCCCAGCGTTCTCGAGGCATAGCCACCGTGACCGAGCTGCGAGAAATTCTGGTCGCCGTCGCCGGAGCGGAAAACGATACCGCGACCTTCCTCAGCATGACCTGTGGCGAAAGTGCCTGCGGTGACGGTGATGTCTGAATCCTGAAGTGCGGTGTAGCTCACCGTCGTTCCTACTCCGAGATCCGCCGTGAGAGTCACCGCACCGGTCTCATAATCATCGATGGATCCCACTACCGTCGTCCCGTCGGAAGCATCGACGATGGCACCATCACCATTATCAAAGTAAGTGTTTGCACCATTAGTGAAGACCACGGTTCTGACCCCATCTGCGGCACTGGGCAAAGTGAATGCTCCTGTGCCGGGAGTAGCCTCACCCTCAACATGAACGCGCCCATGCGACCCATCCGCATCGTAGCCGCCGTGACCCAGCATGGAATACGACTGGTTATTGTTGATCAAATTATAGCCTCGCAAAAGATCCAAATCCGGATCGGATCCTGTCGGGGTTTTGGTCGAAGCGAGGAAAGAAATTCCGCCCCCGGCCGTGACATCAACCGTTCCGGAGTTCGAGCCCTGAGTGCTGCGCCCTCCGTGTCCTAACTGCGAGTACGCGCTATTGCCCTGACCTGACTGGAATCCAATATTTCCGACTGCTTCCACGGCAATATTTCCGACGTTACCCTGATTCGTCGCCGTGTTATCGGCGTCATAGCCTCCATGCCCCAGCTGAGCATAGGTTGTCGCGGTGTAATTATGACGATACGCGGCGCTCACATTCGCCGTATTCGTCGGATTGACATCAGCGGTGAAGGTCAAGTCCGGCGTTCCTGAATTATAAACGACACTTCCCACGACATCGCCGTCGGTGAAACTCGTCCCATTCGCGCTTTGAACAACCAACCGGCCGGTTCCGTCGCCGTTGTCGAGATCGGTGATCGTCGGTCCACCCTCAACCGTGATCACGAGTGTCTCAGGCGTCAGATTGCCATTCAGTTCCAGCGAACCTGTCGTTCCATTCGAAGCCGCAGTGAGATCACGACTTCTCTCCGCGTTAATTACCCCACCGGGTGAAGCTGCAAACGAGATGTCGCCACCGGAATAGACATTGATAGCTGCCGTAAAGTCCCCTCTCACTTCTCTACCGCCATGACCAAGCTGAGCCGGCGTATCGCGGCCCGTTCCGGCGGCGAAGGTCATGTCGCCCGAGGATCTGACGTCGATGATATCGCCGGCACGGCCCAAATTGCCCTGAAGTGATCGCCCGCCATGTCCGAGCATCGCATAGCCGGTTTTGTCACCGCTGTTATCAAATGAGTTCATTCCGCCCATGAAGGTAATCGCTTGATCGGCAGCCCCTTCGGCTCCCGCTCCATCAATACCTGCCCGCACATTGATGCTGCCAAAATGATCACCACTCGTTATATACCCTCCGTGACCAATTTGCGCCCAGTGAAAGCGCCCCTGGCCATTTCCCGCGCTGGCATTCTCGGCCCGCTCATTATCACCCGCGCCGACAAAAATTGAGCCCTGGTCGGAAATCAGCTCAATGTCTCCAAAGTGACCCCAGTTACCAACGCCTACCTGATCAGCAAGTCCGATCGGTGCGCTTCCGGCATTGGTATCTCCAACGCTATTCCTCACGAAGGCGACACCTCCAGTCTGACCGTAATTTGGATTATCATTATTGGACGGATCAGCATCCCAGCCCCCGTGACCAATTTGCGCGTAGAGACGAAAGTCATCATTCCAGGAGCCGTCGTTTCTTTTTCCGGTTCCGGCGATCACGGCGACGTCGCCCTGGGTATGAATGACGATATCTCCATTCAGTCCGAAGGAATCTGCGCCGTCCCCGGTTCCTGAGCGGGAACTCCTTCCGCCGTGACCAATTTGCGCGTAGCTATCCTGCGTCGAACCTGCTTTTAGCAACAGGCCGAGGCCGTCATCGGCATTGCGCCCGTTCGTGATTCGGATATCCCCGTAGTGGTTGCCGTCTGCGTCAAATCCTCCGTGACCGACCTGAGCATAGGTCACATGGTCAAAATGACGCTCGCCATTGCCGCCAATCATTTCGAACTTCCCGCCTGAAGCGCCACCAACAATATCAACGATAATATCACCTGAGTTTGCTCCTCCTCGACTCCCATACCCACCATGGCCAAATTGGGCCGAAGCCCGGTGGAAATCACCCGCATGAAAACGCACATCATCCGCGGCGAGGATAGTGATGTTTCCGGAATGGCCGGGGGTATCATTGGCCGAACTATTTGGCCCATCTGACTCGTAACCACCGTGACCGATCTGGACGAAGGCACGCTCTTTGTTACCCTGAACCGACTGATACTCAACGGCAGTCACGGTTGCTCCGACATCGCCGATACTGAGCGCATCAAAGCGAACGACTCCCATCTCGTAACGAACATCTCCGATATCGTTTCCATTTTGGTCAAAGAGGTTACTGAATCGCTCATCATTGCTCTCATTTGGAAGGTCGGTCAGGACCGTTCCATCTGACAAAGTAATCACGAGAGTGCCGGGCTTCAAATTCACGGCGCCTTTCGCAATCGCGTACGCGCTCCCGCTGGTTGATGCCGTATCAGTCCGCGGAGACAGCGAAATCCAGATATTGCTACTGCTGTTAGCGACACCATTGGAAAGTGATGAGAGACCATCTAAGCCCGCCGTTGAAAATGAGTGCCCTGAAATAGGATTGTTCGTCGAACCGATCATGTCCACCGCCCCGTAGGAAGTGATGTTGATCTCACCGGAGTGATCGCCACGGCTATTATATCCCCCATTACCAATCATGATGTAGGCTTCCCTGCCTTCATCGAAAGCATCTATCGTGCGCGCCTCTGGATTTATCCCGTCGAACGAACGGACATTGTTCTGATCGGTGGTCGTGCCCAGGTAGCGACGGTAACTGGTCACTCCTTCAATACTGCCGTCGAAAGTGACGCTACCCCCATTAGCAACGATGTTGAGATCACCACTGAATCCAACCGCATCGTTTGCCCCAACTCCCCAGCCTCCGTGACCGATTTGAGCGTAGCTTCGATCGCTGTCGCCGGCGGTGAAGGTAATTCCGCCTGTTCCGACGAGCGTGTCTGCATTCGCCATGTCTCCGGTTCCAGAGGTGACATTGATATCGTTCTTCATCGACATCACCCCGTCGGAGTCAACGCCACCGTGGCCGATCTGCACGGGACGGTAGAAGGTGCGATAGTAGCCCTCTCGAGGGGAAGCCTGCGTGTACCACCAGTTTGCATACACCTCATTAGTGTCCAGCGCATTCGTTGTCCCTGAGGCACCCGATTCAAACTCGATGTCTCCAAAGGCGCTCACGGTGATCTCTGAATCCTGATCGGCCCGGTCTCCAACAGCAACCGCAAGTCCGTTTCTGTAGGTGACCTCATAGTCCCCTTGCGAAGAGTAACCACCATGGCCGATCTGAGCGTGGCTTTCATAGTGCTTGCCCGCGAAGAACCGGATATCTCCGCCCAGGTCGCCCGCTCCCAGCCCCGTTCCCGCAAGCACGCTGATGTCCCCGCCTTTTGCGCCGTCAACGTCGTTACCGCCATGACCAATCTGAGCGTGGTTCTGACCGTAGCCCCAATCAGCGCTGGAAAGTCGATCTGCACCACCAGCAAATAAGATGTCTCCCCGCTCTGCCTCCACGCTGATATCTCCCTGATAGCCAACATTCGTCGTGGCATTCTGGTTGGCTCCTCCATGCCCGATCTGGGCAAAACTGTAGAGCGTATTAGAGGCCCGGCCGCTGATCCCAACCCGGGATCCCAAATCGTTCGGATCTGAATTCGCGTAGGTGCCCCCTGCTTTCACCGATATATTGCCCGTGGCGCTGGTGTCCGGTCTCGTGCCCGAGATCGAAATTCCGTTCCCTGAAAAGTTTCCAGCAGTAGACGGACCCGAACTATGCGCCCCACCATGCCCGATGTGGACCTGACTCACCTGATCGGCGCGATTGAGAACGTCAATGGAATCGACATATCCCTGCATCCGAATCGCTCCAACCTCAGCCGTGACGGTGATATCCCCACTCTGTTGCAGGTCGTAAATTGAATAGGGATTCGATTCCTGAGAAAAACCGTGACCAATCTGGACGTATCTGGCACCGCCCCGGCCACCAATCATATCGATTCCGATACCAGCGAGACGGGCCGCTGATTGAGTCGCCCCTTCGAGGCCATCACCCACCGCGCCCTCGGCGATGACGGTGACATCCCCATGATAGCTGCCCGCATTCTCTGAGCCTCCATGTCCGATCTGCACGTAATTTCCGTTCGAAAGACTGGTGTTAGCGACATTGTTCGGGTCAGCCGACAGCCCCGGGGCCGCCAACATGAAAATGTCTCCCGCCACCTGAACGGTGATGTCACCATCCACCCGATACTGACTGCCGTTTGTCGGGTCAACTCCTCCGTTTTCCGTGTTTGTCCTCCAGGTCGCCCCGAAAAACTGGCGGCTATTCTGCGTATCGGTAATGTAGCCGTCCCGTGTCGTTCGCGTTTCACCATTGGCACGAGCACGAACTTCGAGGCCCTCTTGCGCACTGCCCCCATGTCCAATCTGAACATAACTCCGGCTGGTGCCTCCCAACATTTCAAGTCGACCGCTCATCCGGGCGGAAATATCTCCATTGGCGCCACTACCGGCACCGAGAAATTCACCCATCCCACCGGGGCTGTCGACCGTGCCACCCAGGAGCGCAATGTAGTCCTTGCCCAACACATTGTCGGTGCTGGCGACTCCAGCTGGATCAGGATCTCCAGCCGCATCCCGTAGAAAACCAGCTCCCGAGCCATCCGCTGCGGACTTACTTCCCCACCACTCATTGTGGAGACCGTTGTTGATTCCACTTCCGCCGAAGTGACCTAGCGAGTCAACGTTCACATCAGAAATTTGATACTCATATCCACTGTCATGGAAACCCAGTTGGACATAACGCTCAGCATCTCCCCCATCAGCCTCCATGATCAGATCATGTCCCGCCACGAAGGTATCGCCAAATCTCGAACCGACCTCAATCTGTTCCGACATGCTGTCATTACCGATGAAAATTGACCCGAACTGAGTGCCTGTAATTTTATCAAGAGGATCCTGACCGGCCGCATCAGGCAATCCCGCATTCAACCCACCGGGCATCGTCGCCAAAACGTCCGCCATGTTAAATCCTACGCCATTATTTTGCGCGCCAAGGGCTGGATTCGGAAAGGCCGGCATCGCACCTACGAAACCGGTGATCCCATCCCAACCGGCGACGAGATTGACTCCGCCCGTGCCCGCACTCCGGATCGAGCTGTTCACAAAAATGTCACCGGTCGCGAGCAGGGAAAGGGTACCCGGAGCGGTCGCTCCGTCCGAAGGGTCGAAGTACCACTCGACCCGATCCTCCACTCTGATATCTCCGCGATCAGAAAAACCCCCAAAATTACTCGTGATCACGACACTCGTACCTTTGTCGAGGGTGTCGGAAAGCGCCACGTTGTTAATATCATCACCCACGCCACTTCCGATCGAAAGGTCGGTCGGGTCGAGCAAGAGAGTGCCGCTGAACCCAAAATCAGCATTCAGGTCCACGACTCCATTGTAAGAAAGGGTTCGCTTTCCGGAGACCTCGGCAAAACCGCCATTTCCAAGCGCACCGGCACCGCGCGCTGAAATCGCACCGCCAAAGGAGGTCGTGTCATCTGACCAGAGAATCACGACTCCACCATTCCCGGAATCATTAGCATCAGCAGAAAAAGACGCCCCATCTGCAACGAACAACGTGCTGGCATTGACAATGTCAGCGTTTCGCCCCTGAAATCCGCCCCCGACCTGGATTAAACCGCCGCCGGTGCCACCCGAAGCGTCAATCACCGAGGTGGCGGCGATTTCAATATTTTCAGCCTCGACCACGACATCGCCGCCGTTTCCAACGGAAGAGCTCACGTCAATTTCACCGGAGAGCGCCGCATCTTTCGTCGCGGCGACCCGGACACTGCCCTGTTCGGCAGCAATCAAGCCGTCGACGCGGGCATAGGCCGCCTCAATCAGGACCCTGCCGCTGTTTCCGACGCTGGAGCTACCAGCACGAATCGAACCTGAATTCGAAATCGACCCGCCTGCGCCCTTCAAAAACACCCTGCCACCGGAATTGCTTGCGCCAGTGGCGCGAACCGACCCCTTATTATTGATCGCAAGCGCATACATGTTTCCATGCGCCTTGAGTTCGATTGCCGCGCCCTCAATCGTTCCGTCATTTAAGACGCCGATACCGCTGGCACCAGAGCCGACGGCCCGAACGAACATCCGCTCACCGACGGCGTTCGAATTGGCCTTTAACAAAATTTCTTCGCCCGCCCCGAGTCCCACCGTCCCGGTTGCCTGAATCGATCCCGAGTTTGTCACGGTACGACCGATCAGGAAAACGTCGCCTCCGATCGCGTTGATCCGCCCCATGTTCGTGATCCCTTCTCCGACCCCTTTAAACTCCATGTCGCCGCCGGCGAGGAACTCCCCGTTGCTCACATCGAGCGTCGAAAGCATGAGACCATGAACATCGATGGTTCCCCCTGAACCCACGAGAATGCCATTCGGATTGATCACGAAAACGCTTCCGTTTGCCTTTAGAGCTCCGTGAATTTCACTTGGATTCCCCCCCGTGACACGGTTGAGAACGGCCGCACTGGAGCTGATCTGGTTAAACTGGGTCAATTCACCGGGATCGATCGAGAAATCTTCCCAGTTGATAATCGCGCTGAGCGAATTTTGATCAATCTGCAGGTTTCCACCCGCTCCATCACCAATGATGACATCGCCATGAACAACGGAACCCCCGGAAGGGTTGGCTTGGATGGGAACGGCAAAAAAGGTCAGGCCGGGAGTAAGGCAGGCAACAATTAAAGCCTGGAAGCGCACTGAAGCACGCCAGCGGGAACACAGATATCTCTTCTGAGTACAAGATTTTCTCATAACAGGTAGGGTTTTGGGGGGGATTACCCAAAAATTCGGAGGAGGAACTTCGGGAGTTTCCATGAAGGTAGGTAATTCCCCCACGACCTGTCGACTTTTTTCTGCCTTTTTTTTCGCAGCTTCAATCCCTGAAATACAGCCAGTTATCGCATTTCAACCATTTGCCACTATTTCAAGTGGCAGAAATGTCGCGTGACTGCCTCTCAAAACTGCTTTTTCCAAGGGGTCCGGCATGCGGTCATACCCCGACGGTCACGCCGCTTTTTTTCCCGTTTTTCCGCTTTTTTTTGCCGCCCTTGCCCGGCCGCGGTGCCTCGACCGGATCAGCGCCGACCCGATAGTATTCACGAAGGCGATCCAGTTCCGCTTTGAGTTCCTTCTCCTTGTCCGCGTAGTGAGGCTCTCCATAAACCGAATTCAATTCGTCAGGGTCCTCCGTGAGATCGAACAGCTCCCATTCCCCGAGCTCGTAATAGTGGATCAGCTTGTGCTTCGCATCCGTCACGCCGTAATGGCGGGCGACACTGTGGGCGCCGGGGAACTCGTAATAGTGGTAATAAAAGGTCGAGCGCCAATCATCGGGGGTCTCCCCTTTGAAGATCGGGACGAGGCTTTCGCCCTGCATGTCATCGGGCACGGTCACGCCGGCAGCATCGAGAAAAGTCTCCGCAAAATCGAGGTTGGAGACGATCAAGTCACTCGTCGTTCCCGGCTCAATCACCCCCGGCCATTTCGCTAAAAACGGAGTCTTCAGGGATTCTTCATACATCCAGCGCTTATCGAACCAGCCGTGCTCACCGAGATACCAGCCCTGATCGCTCGCGTAGATGACCAGGGTATTTCCCTCAAGACCTTCCTCTTTCAAGTAATCGAGGACGTCCCCGACAGAATCATCGACCGACTTCACGCAGCGAAGATAATCCTTCACATACCGCTGATACTTCCACTGGATGACCTCCTTCTCCGTCATCGTGTCACGACGGGCGAGGTAATCGTTATTCTTTTTATGGTAAGCCTTATTCCACACCTCAAGCTGATAAGGATCGAGGTTCGTCGGCGCGACCAGTTTCAAATCCGAAGGGGTGAGATGACGCTTGATCTCCATGGTCTGATTCGCCGCCGGACTGGCGCGATTGGAATAATCATCAAAAAGCGTCGCCGGCTCCGGGATCGTGACATCGTCGAGCCAGTTCAAGTATTTCGGACCCGGCTGCCAGTTCCGATGCGGCGCCTTGTGCTGAAACATGAGCATGAACGGCTTCTCCGGATCCCGCTCTTCTTTGAGCCAGGCCAGTGTCTTGTCCCGAATGATATCCGTGGTGTAGCCGGTATGCTCGCGCTGCGTTGGCTCAGCTTCAATGCCGCCGAAAAGCATCGGAGGATTGTAGTAAGGCCCCTGTCCGACGAGGACATCAAAGTGATCAAAGCCCTGAGGCGTCGATTTCAGGTGCCATTTCCCGATCACAGCGGTTTGATAACCCTCTCCCCGCAGAAGCTTGGGAAAAGTCTGCTGCGAACCGTCAAAAGTATTCCCGTTCCGGACGAAGCCGTTGAGATGACTGTATTTCCCCGTCTGGATCACGGCACGACTCGGGCCGCAGATCGCATTCGTCACATAGCAGCGGGTGAATTTCATCCCGCCCGTCGCGATCCGGTCGAGATTCGGCGTCGCCATTCGTGTCGCATCGTAGGCACTTAGAGCCTGCTCACAATGGTCGTCCGTGAAGATAAAAAGAATATTCGGCCTCGACTCTGCCTGAACAGAAATACTGAGTCCGAAGATCGCGAAAAACAGGAGAAAGAAACGTTGGAGCGTCATGAGGACCGGTTTACCCTGCCCAAATCATTACGCAAAGAAAAAACGAAAATCATCGCGGCGCATCTGCGGCAGGTGATTGACTCGTTACCTGTCTTTGATATGATCTCTCCAATCATTCCCGTGTCATGAACCTGAAGTCACTCCACGCCCTTTCGCTCGCGATTCCTCTCCTCGGACATTCTCTTTCCAGCCATGCGGTGGATTATGAGGAAGAGATTCGTCCGATTTTGAATGAAAAGTGTTTCAAGTGCCACAGTGGCCCCCGCGCCAAAGGGAAGCTGCGCATGGACTCCGAGGACAATTTCTCAGACCGGATCGGTGGTGATGATCCGGTGATTCTTCCCGGTGATGCTGCCGGAAGCCTCCTCGCCATCAAAGCCGGCCTCCCCCGTGATGACGGCGATGCGATGCCGCCGCCTCCGGCACGGGCACGCGGAGCCGAAGCGATGACTTCAGTGGAACTGAACCTCGTGAAACAATGGATCGCCCTCGGCGCTAAGTTCGAACCCGGTGAGATTAGCGAAACCGTCGCTCCAACTGAATCCCCGGAAGCGGCGATGGCGAACGAAATGCGTGACTGGACGAATTTCGAAGGCAACAATGTCAAAGCCGCCTTCATCCGCCTCGAGGGCACGAATGTCATCATCCGCCTCGAGAACGGAACCGAAATTCCCTACGCCCTCGAGAAGCTCAGCGCCGAGAGCCAGGCCCTCGCGAAGAAACTGGCTGGACAGTGAGAGAGATCACGCCGACTCCGGCAAAAACGCCGGGATGACGACTCCGGCGACGGGTTGGGCATCTCCCCTCACCTGGGCGAAGTGCATTTCACAGTTCCGCGCCCCGAGACCATAGGCGACATCGACTAACTCCCGCTCTTTCGCCGGAAGCAGAAAGACGACCGTCTTTCCCCGAAACTGATCCAACTGAGTTCTCAGGAGCGCTTCCGCAGCTTGCGCCGTCTTCGCAACCCCGGGACCGATCATGCGGGTCGCCGGCTGATCAATCGAAACGAGAAATCCATCGATCTCCCCCTCCTCGCTCTCGGCAACGAAAGTCGTCCACCACGCATTTTCATTTTCGAGGAAATAGCAATAATCCCGCTCCCGCGAAATCCCGCTGACTTCAAACTCGACCCGCCCCATGCCGACGAGGTCGCAAAGCTCAGCCTCGCGTACCGTCGGGAGAGATTTCTCCGGCGGAGCCAGTCCCTTTTTTGGCACCGAAAGAATCATGTCCTGATAAATCTCGCAGGGACTGAAACCAAAACGATTGTAGAGCGAATACGAATCCAGATTCAAGGCGCTGGAAATCAAGCGCAGCGGAAGCCCTCTCACCTCAGCCTCCTCGATAATGAATTTGAGAAGACGAGCCGCGATTCCCCTTCCAAAATAGTTGGGGTGAACATTCATGATCCCCAGAGAGACATGCGTCTCTCGCGGATGAAAGAAGCACGAGCCGACAATCATCCCTGTGGCGACGTTTTCGACAACCAAACCTCCCTCCGGATCCAGATCTTCATAGACTTCGCAGAAGAGCCGACAATCCGACGGTTGCCCCTGGAAAATTTTATGACCGAGCCGCTCCTGATACCAGGAATTCGTCGATAGAAAAATCAGCTCGGCGACTTCATCGAAGTCTTTCCGCAACATCGGACGCAAAGAGAACATCCCAGCGGTTTATCGTGGCGCGCCTCTTTTAGCAACGCAAAACTCGGCGCAAGGCCGACACCCTC
>CAZOUP010000006.1:0-64546 GCA_964583035.1 uncultured Akkermansia sp. | reverse complement strand
ATTTTATCCTGATCATTCAAAAAAGCGATCTTTTTGTATCGCTTAGCCTTTCATGGATCTTGAAAACGTAGCGACACGTTTCACGTTCCGCCGCTCAACCTTTCGGCACGACTTTGGCGAGACTCTCCAAATTTTGCTTCATGACGGCGAGCCAATCTCCATCTTCCGGACGATTCGCCGAAGGACTAACGACGATCCCTTTGATTCCCTGAGCCGCGAGCGCGGTCACGTTTTCAGGGCTGGGCTCTCCTTCCCAAATCATCCAGGCTGCCTCATGAGTCTTTTGTATCGCCGTCAGGTCAGAGAGTGCCGCATTCGTCATCTCCATTTCCGGCTCCCATTCCAGTGACTCGATTTTGAACCCGTAGGCACGCGCCATGTATTGATAGATAGGATGAGACGCCAAAAGTGGAGTCGATCCGATTTTTCCACCGAGCGCTTTCATCGCTGCATCCAACTCCGCGAGATCTTTCTTGAGCGACTCCAGATTCACCGCGATCGCCTCCGCGTCCGTCGGCATCACCGCGGCAAAACGACGCGCAATCGCTTCGGCTTGGATCGCCGCCTGATTAAAATCGAGCCAGGTCGTGAAAGCCACCCCGCCATGAGAATGAACGGTCCCGTCGCCATGCGTGTGCATTTCCCCTGCAGCCTCGATGAAAGTGTCGCGAAACGCGCGCGAGGTATCGACAATCGCCGCGACCGGCAGAGAAGCGTGATGCATCCATTTCGAATAGGTCGCCCCGTTGCGAAGGATGATATCGGCCTGCTGAAATGCCATCATCGCCTCGTCCGAAGGTTTCCAAAAGGCAGGATCTACTTCCGGATCGACCAAATACTGAATGTCGAAGGAATCAGTCGCGATACGCTCTGCAAAGTAAGCGAGCGGATAGTTCGCCGCCTGAACCACGAGAGGATCTTTCGCCGCAAGGGGCGACATCGAAAGAACAAGAACGAAAGCAGGGATTAGGAAATGTCTCATCGCCGAAATAACCGCCGCATCGAATCCGCGGTCAAGCGGCACAATCGTTTCAAGAGGGTGCCTGATTGCGCATGAAATCGGCAACCTCATGGAAAAATGCCTGAAGTTTCTCGCGTGGCTCCCCTTCCAACTCGATCTCGTCCATCGCTTCATTCATCATTTCCAGCCAACGGTCGCGCTCCGCTTCTCCTATTTTAAACGGCGCATGCCTCATTCTCAATCGCGGGTGGCCCCGCTCGAGGAGGTAACGTTGGGATACCCCGAAACGAAATTCCATGAAGTCGCGAAGACGTTTTTCCGCCCCCTCCCAGTCGTCATCCGGATACATCCCGCCGACGAGTTTGTCTTCACGGACACGACGATAAAAAGCGGCAATCAAAGGAGCAAATCCCTCTTCACCCAATGCTTCGACAACAATTTCCTCCATAATCAGTTCGGACTTACGGCCCATGATCACTTACCCCATTCACTCTTGATTTCCACCCCGCTGATCCGGATACTCTCATTCCTCTTAAAATACTGCTGCGATGAAACTCCCTCTCCCTGCTCTTCTTTACGGACTGACTCTGCTCTCTTTCTCCCCGCTGCAAGCAAACCCCGGCGACAGGAAACTTTACGACGACCTCATCGTTCCGGTCCTTTCGGCGAAATGCGCCGGCTGTCATGGTGAGGAAAAGCAGAAGGGTAAACTCCGCGTCGATTCTCTCGAGGCCATCCTCAAAGGAGGAAGCGAAGGTGCTTCGATTGTCCCCGGAAAAACAGACGAAAGCTCCCTCATTCAGCGGGTCTACCTGCCTCTTGATGATGACGAGCACATGCCGCCTGAGGGAAAAGATCAGCTCTCCGAGCAGGAAACTGCGGTTCTCGCTTTCTGGATCAACTCCGGAGCCAGGGCCGGCGTGACGATCAGTGACCTGAAGCCGGACGAGAAGACCAACGCCGCAATCGCCCATGTCATCGGAAATCTTCCCGAGGCGGCGGTGATGGTTTCTAAGGATGAAGTGCCAAAGCTGAATGAAGCTCAGGAAAAAGTGATCGCCGAGACAATCGGGCGCATCGAAGAATCAGGTGCCTCGCTCATGCCGATCGCGCAGGACACTCCCGAACTCCGCTTCAGTGCGCTTAATGTAGCGAAGGATTTTTCCGATGAAGGACTCGTCGCTCTCAAACCCGTTTCCGCTCAGGTCAAATGGGTCGATCTCGCCCGAACCCAGGTCACCGACGCCGGACTCGCCCATCTCAAAGGGATGAATAACATCACCCGGCTCCACCTTGAAAACACGAAAGTCACCGATGCCGGGATCGCTCATCTCGCCGGGCTCACGAATCTGGAATACCTGAATCTCTATGGCACTCAGGTCTCTGATGCCGGACTTGCGAAACTCGCCGGATTGAAGAATCTGAAGAAGATATTTCTCTGGCAGAGCAAAGTGACAGAAGCGGGAGCGAAGAAGTTCGCCGCCGCGATCCCCGGTCTCGATGCGAATACCGGATGGAAGCCCTCCTCCGTCGAGCCGGTCGCTCTCGTCGCCAAAGCGACCGAAGCAAAACCGGCTGCACCAGCCCCTGCACCGGCAGCAAAACCGACGACCCCGGCACCCAAGGCAGCCGCGAAGCCAACGACTCCAGCGCCTAAGCCGGCAAGTCCAGCGCCCAAGCCGGCTCCTGTCCCGGCAGAACCGCTTTTTGCGAAAGCCATCACCGAGCTGAAAGCCGCTTCAGGCGCTGCCGATCAGAAAGCCGCCAAAGCCAAAGCGGACTTCGATGCCGCCATCGTCGCCGTCGATGCCGCCACGAAAAAGGCACAAGGTCTCAAAGCGGAATCAGAGAAAGCGGCCCTCATCGCCAAGGAAGCCAAAGCAGCGCTCGATCAACTGATGAAGGCCTCCGCCGTTGGGAAGTAGTGATCAATAAACAGTAGCCGATTGCGGGGTAGAGGCGTGCGTCCCGCGCGCCCGGCAGCCACTGCAAACTGAAAACTGAAAACCGACCTCACGCAGACTCTTTCTCCCTGCGGGGAACGGCTTTTCTCATTTGCTCAACACTGACGCTGAGCGCGTTGAGGTGCTCGCGAGTTTGCTTCAGGGTCGAATTCAGCTCATTCAGCGCAGAAATGGCAGACGCCGTCGGCAAGTGGTGCATCGACTTCGCTTCCGCCGCGAACTCGATGACATTCCCGGCAGACTCCTCGTCGCGCTCTCCGCTCAGCGTCGTCATGGCACGCTGAATCCGACTTTCGATCCGGTCAACGCGCTCGGTGACGCGAGCCTTGAGATCACTCGCATGACTCTCCAGCTTGGACTCGAGCTTTTCCATTCTCAGCTCGAGAGAGTCACTCTTCCCTCCCAAAGCCGCCAACCGTTCACGCTGCGCAGAGGTCGTTCCGGATTGCGAAGTCTCGGCGTCAGAGGAAAACGGGATGCGAATCATCAGAAAAGAAAGATTTTCAGCATCGTATCAAAAATTTCATAAATATCAATAATTAAGATGTCTTTAATAAAAATTCCATTTATCCCAGTCGGCTTGACATCGTTGCGTTTCGGCTGAATTTGCGCGCAGAGCCCCAAACTCTTACCTATTACAACTACGGAACTGACATGAGAATTGCCTTTTTAACCGCCGGCGGAATCGCCCCCTGCCTCTCAGCCTCAATCGGGGGATTGATCGAGACCTACAACGAAATCGCTCCGGAGGCGGACCTCATGGGCTACCTCAACGGCTACCAGGGATTGCTTCTTGGAAAATCCTATCACTTCCCGAAAGAAGTCCGTCAGAACGCGGCGATCTTCTACAATTTTGGCGGCAGCCCGATCGGGAACAGCCGCGTCAAGCTGACCAACGTTGAGGACTGCACAAAGCGCGGTCTTGTGAAGCCCGGCGAAGTCCCTCTCAAAGTCGCCGCCGACCGACTCATCGCCGACGGCGTCGATATCCTTCACACCATCGGAGGAGATGACACGAACACGACCGCCGCAGACCTCGCTGCCTATCTTGAGGAAAATGGATACAAACTCACCGTCGTCGGCATGCCGAAGACAGTCGACAACGACGTCTTTCCAATCAAACAAACCCTCGGTGCATGGACTGCGGCTCACCAGAGCGCGCGTTTCTTTCGCAACGTCGCAAACGAAAACACCACGAGCGCGCGCCAGCTCATCATTCACGAAGTGATGGGTCGTCACTGCGGATGGCTCACCGCCCGCGCCGCCTACGACTATCACGAGAGCCTCCACCAGTATGACTGGATGCCTGAAGCGCTCCTCCACCAGCTCCGCTGGGATGTTGATGCCGTCTGGTTACCGGAAATGGAAATCGACCTCGATTCGGAAATTGATCGTCTCAACGAGAAGATGGACGAGCACGACAGCGTGAACATTTTCCTCAGTGAAGGGGCCGGGATGGACAACGTCATCGCTGAGCTCAAAGCCAAAGGCGCCGAGCCTGCCAAAGACGCCTTCGGTCACTACCGTCTCGATGATGTCAACGTCGGCAAGTGGTTCGGTTCACAGCTTCAGGAAAAGCTCGGAGCTGAAAAATTGCTCATTCAGAAGAGCGGGTACTTCGCCCGAAGTGCCGCACCGAACGAAGACGATCTCGAACTCATCAAAGCGAGCGCCCGCCATGCGGCCGAGTCCGCTCTCCGTGGAGAAAGCGGCGTCGCCGGTCTCGACGAAGACAACAACGACATCATGAGCACGATCGCTTTCCCCCGCATCAAAGGCGGCAAGCCTTTTGATATCGACGAGAGCTGGTTCACGAACCTCCTCGAAGAAATCGGCCAGCCCAAAGGCAAGCGCATCGTCGCCCATTGATCGACGCTAACGAAATGGTTTCGAAAAGAAGCTCCGGTGAAATTTCGCCGGAGCTTTTTTGTGTTTCGAAGTATCACTTGAAAGCAACAACTCCTCCTTGCAATGCATCTCGAAAACTGAAAACTCCGCCACCATGTCCCGCCTCCTTTTCCTTCTTGCTCTCCTCACGACCCCGCTCGCAGCCCAGCCAAAAAACGTCCTTCTCATCTGCATCGATGATCTCAAGCCGACGCTAGGTTGTTACGACGACCCCGTCGCGAAAACCCCCTCGATCGATGCCATCGCGAAACGTGGTGTCCTTTTCGAAGCAGCCTACTGCAACCAGGCGGTTTGCGGCCCTTCGCGGAACGCGCTCATGACCGGACTTCGTCCGCAGACCGTCGGCATCTACGATCTCGGGACGAACTTTCGGAAAGCTACTCCCGATGCCGTTACCGTCGCGCAGCACTTCATGGCGAACGGCTACCGCACCGAGTCACTCGGAAAAATCATGCATCGCGGCCATGGCAACGATGAAGATGCCGCCTCCTGGTCGGTCCCCCATTTTCTCGCAAAGGCCCCTCTTTACCTCGAGCCGGAAAGCACCGCGAACGGTCGCAAAGACAGTCGCGGCGGAACCCGCGGGGCCGCCACTGAGATCGGAAACGTCGACGATGACGAAGCCTACGTCGATGGACTTATCGCGAAGGAAGCGATAGAGCGGATCAAAAACGCCGCCACCAATCCCGACGAACCCTTCTTCCTCGCCGTCGGATTTATTCGCCCCCACCTCCCCTTCGTTGCTCCCAAAAAATATTGGGACCTCTATGACGCCGCCGAACTTCCCATGCCGGAATTTCTCGACGCACCCGAAGGGGCTCCCGAGTATGCCGTTCACTCCGGCGGCGAGCTTCGCCAATACAGTGACATGCCGAAAGAAGGGAAGATCGATGAGGCGACGACCCGTCATCTTATTCACGGCTACTATGCCGCGACCAGTTATGCCGACGCCCAGGTCGGACGCGTCCTCGCCGCGCTCGACGAGGAGGGCCTCAGTGAAAACACGATCATCGTTCTCTGGGGTGACCACGGCTGGCACCTCGGCGATCATTCGATCTGGTGCAAACACTCGAACTTCGAGCAGGCCGCGCGGATTCCTCTCCTCATCGCCGATCCCGATGGCGCCGTCGATGCCCGCTCGTCTGCCCTCATTGAAACCGTCGATCTCTACCCGACCCTGACCGAGCTTGCAGGTCTTCCTGAAAAGCAGGGACTCGACGGCATCAGTCAGGCTGCCGTCGTGCGCGAGCCTGCCACCACGATCCGCGACCATGTCATTCACGTCTATCCTCGCGGGAGCCGACTCGGCCGCGCGATCCGGACCGAGCGCTACCGCCTCGTCGAGTGGAAGAAGCCCGGAACGTCGGGCGATACCGCCGAGTTCGAACTCTACGACTACGAAACCGACCCGCTCGAAACCAAAAATCTTGCCGCTGAAAAACCTGCTGTGCTGAAAGAACTGCAAGCGCTCCTTGCCACTCATCCCGAGGCAAAGCTGCCGCATCGGGAATACACCGCCGAAGAAGTCGCGGCTTGTGAAGCCGCGATCGCCAAGCGTGTCAGTGCCTTCAAGAAGCGCGACACAAATACAGACGGTCGCCTCGACCTCGAAGAGTTTCTCCTTCGTCAACCCGATCCCGAAGACGCCCCGGCACGCTTCCCGATTTTCGACTCCAACAGCGACGGCTTTCTCACCGGGGACGAATACGTCAACGCCGGAAATTAATCGCCACGGTCTTCGCGAGGCGAAGTGCGCTATCGGATTTGACACACCGAAACACGCGTTTACATTCCGCCGCCTCCGCATTGAGGCTGTCTCTACCCGCGTTTCCCCCGCGCAGGGTCAGCCGGAAAAGCCTCTGACTTCAGGCGCCCGGCCCTAACAGGACAATAATTCATTTCCTAAAAAAACAACCAAGGACTCATCGAACCGATTATGGCTACGAAGAAAACCGCAAAGAAAACCGCTCCTAAAAAGGCAGCAAAGAAGGCACCTGCGAGTGCCAAGAAACTGGTCTACTTTTTCGGCGGCGAAAAAGCAGACGGAAACGGCACCCAGAAATCCCTCCTCGGAGGCAAGGGCGCCAACCTCGCTGAAATGGCGCTGATCGGGCTCCCCGTCCCCGCCGGATTCACGATCACGACTGAAGTCTGCACCTACTACTACGACAACGGACGCAAGTGGCCTGCTGATCTTCAGAAGCAGATCGAAGCCAACATCGCCAAGACCGAAGCAGTCATGGGCGCCAAGTTCGGCGACCTTGAGAACCCTCTTCTCCTTTCGGTTCGTTCCGGAGCTCGCGAATCGATGCCCGGGATGATGGACACGATCCTCAACCTCGGCATCAACGACGAAGTCGTCGCTGCTCTTGCCGCCAAGGCAAACAACGAAGCCTTCGCGTTCGACAGCTACCGTCGCTTCCTCCAGATGTATGGCGAAGTCGTCATGGGCGTCGAGCACAAGCCCGGCGAGCACCAGGATCCTTTCGAAGCAATTCTCGACAAGGCGAAGGCCAAAGAGAAAGTCGAAAACGACTCCGACATTTCTGTGGCCGGCCTCAAGGACATCGTCGCTCAATACAAGAAGCTCATTAAAGACCGCACTGGTAAGGACTTCCCACAGGATCCGATGGCACAGCTCCGTGGAGCCGTGGACGCCGTTTTCTCCTCATGGCAGAACGACCGTGCGAAAGTCTACCGTCAGAAGTACGGCATCCCCGCCGCCTGGGGAACCGCTGTTAACGTGCAGGCAATGGTCTTCGGTAACACCGGAAAAACTTCCGGAACCGGCGTTGCCTTCACCCGCGACCCCGCCACCGGTGAAAACGTTTTCTACGGTGAGTATCTCGTCGACGCCCAGGGCGAAGACGTCGTCGCCGGTGTTCGTACACCAAAGCAGGTCAAGGAAATGGCGAAGGATCTTCCCAAGTCTCACAAGGAGCTTCTCAAAGTTCGCAAGATTCTCGAAGGGCACTTCCGGGACGTGCAGGACGTCGAGTTCACGATTGAAAAAGGAAAGCTCTGGATGCTTCAGACCCGTAACGGCAAGCGGACTGGTTTCGCCGCCGTGAACATCGCGGTCGACATGGTGAACGAGAAACTCATCACGAAGGAAGAGGCACTCCGCCGCATTCCTGCGGATGACCTCAGCCACCTCCTCTCCCCGATTTTCGATGGAGCAAAAGAGAAAGAAGCCAAGGTCATCGGCAGTGGTCTCCCTGCTGGTCCGGGTGCTGCTTCCGGTAAGATCTTTTTCACCGCTGAAGCCGCCGTTGCCGGTGCCGCTAAAGGCGACAAAGTGATCCTCGTTCGTAAGACAACTTCTCCGGAAGATCTTCGCGGCATGATCGCTGCTGAAGGTATCCTCACCACTGAAGGTGGAGCTTCTTCACACGCTGCACTCGTTGCCCGCCAGATGGGTAAGATCTGTGTCTGTGGTGCTCACGGCATGACGATTGATTACAACAAGGGCACCCTCTCCGGTGCAGGCGTCACTCTCAAAGAGGGCGACTTCCTTTCCATCAACGGATTCGTTGGCAAGATCTACGCCGGTGAACTTCCCACCGCGCCTTCACAGGTCATCCAGGCCCTCCTCGAGGGCAAGGCGGCCGCAATGAAGAGCCCGACTTACAAGAAGTTCACGCAGCTCATGACCTGGGCAGATCAGCATCGCAAGCTTGGTGTCCGCACCAACTCCGATACACCTGAGCAGGTGAAGAACGCGATCGCATTCGGCGCCGAGGGCATTGGCCTGACACGCACCGAGCACATGTTCTTCGAAGGCAACCGCATTGATGCGGTTCGTGAAATGATTCTTGCTGAAGACGAAGCCGGTCGCGCCAAGGCGCTCAAAAAGCTTCTTCCTTACCAGAAGAAAGACTTCACCGGAATTTTCGAAGTGCTCGATGGTCGCCCTGCGACGATCCGCCTTCTCGATCCACCGCTTCACGAGTTCATCGGCACCATGACCGCTAAGCAGATCGCTGATCTTGCGAAGAAGATCAAGGTCTCCCCTGCTTTCATCAAGCGCCGCATCAGCGACCTTCACGAAGAGAACCCCATGCTCGGCCACCGTGGTTGCCGTCTTGGCATCGTCTACCCTGAGATCACCAAGATGCAGGCAACCGCGATCCTCGAAGCTGCCGCTGAGGTCCAGAAGAAGGGCACGAAAGTGCTTCCTGAAATCATGGTTCCACTCGTCGCTTACGCCAAGGAGCTTGAGCTTCAGAAGGCCGTCATCGACGAAGCCGCTGCTGAGGTCCGCCTCAAATACGGCCTCAAAGCAAGCCAGTTGAAGTATCAAGTCGGCACCATGATCGAGATTCCACGCGCCGCTCTCACGGCCGATGAAGTCGCCGAGCACGCTGCTTTCTTCAGCTTCGGAACAAACGACCTCACGCAGACCGGTCTCGGTCTCAGCCGTGATGACTCGAGCTCATTCCTTCCTGCTTACCAGGACGCCGAGGTCATGAACAACAACCCCTTTGCTCAGCTTGATCAAACCGGTGTTGGACAGCTCGTCGAAATCGGTGTGGCCAAAGGACGCTCCGCAAAGCCGGGCCTCAAGGTCGGTATCTGTGGTGAGCACGGCGGTGACCCTGAGTCCGTCAAGTTCTGCCACCGCACTGGATTGAACTACGTCAGCTGCAGCCCGTTCCGCATCCCGATTGCGAAACTCGCCGCCGCTCAAGCTGCCCTCGCGGACAAGCCCAAGGCTGCCCCGAAGAAAAAGGCCGCTAAAAAGAAGACTGCCCGCAAGAAGTAATTCAGCGACAGTCTGACGTTTTAAACGTTTCAACGAAGGCGGTTCTGCGAAAGCGGAGCCGCCTTTTTTGTGTTCAGGCGGAAAGGCCCCGGGAACGCCGACGTCCCCGTCGGCAGATAGATGCGCGTGGCCCGCGTGCCGAGGACGCGCCCATCTCACGATCAAAATCTCACCCTCCCACATAACCAGAGAATACAACCCGAACCCTCCGACGGGCCGGGTCCCCGGGCCTTCTTCGTAAAACCACAGCCAACAGAAAAGAAATTGCACCATGAATTGTCAGCAGATACTGTTCTGACATGACACTCACCGCTGTTCTAACGCCCGATATAGACGGGGGTTATGTTGCTCACAACCCTGAAACAGGAACGACCACGCAAGGTGAGTCAGTCGCTGAAGCGTTAGCGAATCTTAAGGAAGCAACGGAACTCTATCTCGGTGAGTTCCCCCTCGAATCGACATCCCCGGCACTGATGACTACATTTGAGGTAGCCCATGCCTAAACTTCCCAGGGTTAGCAGCAAAACCTGTCTTGCGGCTCTTCAGAAGCTGGGTTTCGTGGTGATTCGCCAAAACGGAAGTCATATCATCTTGCGTCGAGGTTCGACCGGCTGCGTCGTCCCAAATCATAAAGCAATCAAAACAGGGACCTTATCCGGTATTTTGAAGCAGGCCGGAGTCTCAGTCGAAGAGTTCATCAAGAACCTCTAAAATAGAGCCTCGTTGCGGCAAGCGATGGAGTGTTCCTTTCGGCGGGGATCCAAGCCTCGATCGTCGAACATGTTATGGCAGCGAGCGCCGGAGAATGATACTCACAAGTGATTCCAACCGATCAGGGACAGGAGGTCCAATTTGAGCACTCAGTGATAAGAACAGGTCGAGGCGAGCGGATTGCACCGGATTGAACTGCGTCAGCGGCAGCCCGCTCCGCATCCCGATTGCGAAACTCGCCGCCGCTCAAGCTGCCCTCGCGGACAAGCCCAAGGCTGCCCCGAAGAAAAAGGCCGCTAAAAAGAAGACGGCGAAGAAGAAGTGATTCTAATTTCAGTCTGACGTTTTTAACGTTTCAACGAAGGCGGTTCTGCGAAAGCGGAGCCGCCTTTTTTGTGGCTGCTGGAAACAGGTGATAAGGCGTGCGAAAACTCTTCGCGAGCATTGACTGCATACTCCTTTACGGACTCCATCAAAGGCGGTGGTTACTAGCCGAAGCTTCAGCGCGCAGGCATCCTCCAAAAGGGTCAGATTTCACTTCAGGCCAATCAAAATACTTAAGTAGCACAGTAACAACGGAATGTGATAAAATCACAAGCATGATCGATAACGACGCGGATCGAAACCTCACACCCGGAGAAATTTTTCGCACGGCGCTTGTCATTGCGGAGGGTTCAAAGCGAGAGGACTATCTTGAGGAGAAATGCGGAACAAATTCCAGTCTGCGTCGCCGGGTAGAGGCATTGCTAGACGCGCATGCTCTTTCCGGTGACTGCGCCCAAACGATCGCGGGCGATGCCAAATCGTTTTCAGGAAAAGACAACCCCGCCCCTTCAAAACAAGGCAATCAGCAGGAAAAAATCAAAGTTGCCGCGCTCCCACGTCCCGGCGAAAAGGCGGGCGATCTCGTCGACAACGGAAAATATAAGATCCTCCAGGAAATCGGTGAAGGTGGATTCGGCGTCGTCTACATGGCCGAGCAGCAGCGCCCCGTAAAACGAAAGGTCGCGCTGAAAGTCGTGAAGCCGGGGATGGATTCACGCGAAGTGGTTGCCCGGTTCGAAGCAGAGCGCCAGGCGCTCGCGCTGATGGATCATCCGAACATCGCCCGCGTCCTTGACGGTGGCACTACGGATGCGGGGCGTCCTTTTTTCGCGATGGAACTGGTGCGCGGGATCCCTTTTACCCAATACTGTGACGCGGAGAAATTGTCGATCCATAAGCGGCTCGAGCTTTTCCGCGATGTTTGCGCGGCGGTGCAGCATGCTCATCATAAGGCGATCATTCATCGCGATATGAAGCCGTCGAATATTCTCGTGACGATGCACGATACGAAACCGGTCATAAAAGTTATCGACTTCGGTATTGCCAAGGCACTTGGCCAGGAATTAACCGAGAAGACACTCTTCACCGCCTACGGTGGCATGGTCGGGACTCCCGCTTACATGAGCCCCGAGCAGGCGGAATTCAGTGGGCTCGACGTGGATACTCGCGCCGATATCTATTCGCTCGGTGTTGTCTTGTACGAACTTCTCACGGGGTTTACTCCCATTGAAGCAAGAACACTCCTTGATGCAGGCTATGAGGGAATGGTTCGCATGATTCAGGAAAGCGACGCGCCTCGTCCCAGCACTCGACTGAAAAGCTACGTTGGCGAAGCAGCCGATGATTTTGCGATCCGGCACGCGGGGGAAACGCCGGAGAGAATTGGGCGACTCATGAAAGGTGACCTGGACTGGATCATTCTGAAATGTTTGGAGAAAGATCGCAACCGCCGCTACGAAACGGCGAACGCGCTTTCTCAGGATGTTCGACGACATCTCGAGGATGAGCCTGTCCTCGCAGGGCCGCCATCGGCGCGCTATAAATTCTCGAAATTCGTTCGGCGCAACAAGATTCGGGTCGTCGTGGGAACGGGCATGTTGGCGTTACTGCTTGGCGGACTCGGCGCGACCGCGTGGCAGATGATCCGTGCCCAGCGGGCGGAAAAGCTGGCGAGCAGCCGCCTTGTTGTTGTTGAGGAGGAAAAAGAAAAGTCGCTCGCCGCGCAAAAAGAGGCAGAGACCGAGGCGGAACGGGCCAAAAAGGTGACCGAGTTTCTCGCGACCGTGATTGGCGAGGCAGGATTAAAAGACCGTGGCAAAGATGTCACCCTGATAGAAGCCCTCGACGCAGCGATACCCAAAATTGAATCCCAATTTGTCGACGATGTGGAAATTCGAGCTGCTCTGTTGGATGCGGTGGTGCGCAGCTATCAGGCCCTTGGACAGCCTGCGAAGATGGCTCCGCTGTTAGAGAAGGCGATTGATGCGTCGACGCTCGCTCATGGTGCAGCGGCGTTGCGGACGCTTGAATTGCGCGTCGAGCAGTTGAAAGTTTTGAAAGATTTAGGCCAACTTAATCAGGTCATTAAAGTAGGATCGCTACTTTTGAGTGATTTAACCTCTGCCCGTATCCATGAAACTCCACAAAAGTGGAGGGTCGCAACTACCTATGAACCTCTGATTGAGGCCTGCATTCTTACTCGAAATTTAGAGAAAGCCGATTTCTATGTCACTGGATTTCTTTCCTTTACGAAGGCCCATTACGGCGAAAATTCGGTGATACGTCAGAGTTCGCTTGGCAGCCTAGGAAAATTGGAAGCGGCACGAGGGAATTTTGACAAAACGCTGGAGATTCGGCAGCAAATTGTAAGCGATTTAGACAAAATCGATTTCACTGAAGGGAGTGGATGGAGGGCTGGCGCCTACCGTGATTTGGGAAACGCATTGCGTAACAACGGAAGAGCTCGTGAGGCAGTTGACGCCTTTCGAATTGCGCTCGCTGAACTCGAAAGCGATTTTAGTTCCGAACATATCCAGTCCCGTGTGGTTCGAACGACGCTTGCCTGGGCGCTCTACGAGTCAGGAGAACGAGAGGAGCCATTTGCGCTGTTGAAAGAGAATCTGGAATTAGTCGAGATTCATCAGCCTGACGATCCGGTGGCGATGAATACCGCGTTGACAGGGGTTGCCTCCATATACCTGGCGATGGGCCAACAGGAGCAATCCCTTGTCTATGCTGAGAGACGGATCCCGTTTGTCTCTAAAATATATGGAGCGCAGTCAACTGAGATGGTGAGCGCATTGCTGGGAGTGGCTAAATCACAATTTGCCGGAGGTCAGCTTTCTAAATCTGAGTCAACGCTTCAGCGGGCGTTTGAAATAGCAGAGGAGGCCGTTCCGCGAAAGACTCTTTTATGGTTCCAACTATACGAAGCAAAGCTCAATTTGAATTTGCGCCAGGAAAACCTTGGTGATGCCCGGAGATTATTGGAAGAGGTTACCAAGATCGGAGACGTGATTTTGAGTGCAGAAGGTCCGGGGCGAGCAAGTATTTCAAAGATGTCTGGAGATCTTGAGCGTCTTGAAGGGAACTTCGCTCTCGCAGCCGATCATTACAAAAGCTACCTGGTAGCAAATGCGGGACCCTGGACCGTAAACCGTATCAGCGTCGCTGCTTGTCTCGCTATCTCCGAAGACCGAGCCGGTCATCAGGCGTTCACGAAACGTTTGCTCAACGAGCTTCCCGCGAATGCTGATGCGGAGATGAGCGAAGCGGTCGCAAGGTGTATCCTCTTAGCTCCCTGGATCAGTCAAGATCCCGACTTACTCAATCATGCGGGAAAGCAGGCGAAGCTGGCTCTTGAAAAGGATCCCGGCAGCGCCTGGCCACCGCTCCTTCTCGGGGTGCATGGGATCTATTCAGGTAATTTAGAAGAAGCCGGGTCATTTCTCGACCTCGCAATATCGACAGCAACGGAAAACGATTCGTATAAGAACCATTGGTGTCCGATACTGGCTCGAACCGTGAAATTACTCGCCCCGAATCACGGACTCAGCGAGACGGAGAGAAGCGAAGTCATCACCAGAGCTCGAAAAATGTGTCAAACGAATCCGGGTAGTCCCTGGTATGATCGAATATTTCTCTACCTGCTTCTTAAAGAGCTTGGGGAAGCGGATGGTATTTCGGAAACTCCCGTGTCGGCTGATTAGTCAGCATCCCGCTTTTCGAGTAGCAAAACAGGGACAAAACATAGCAAAACAGGGACAGGTCATCTATTGGATCCCATCGAACCCTCCGCTTGCCGGAAAAGCGAAGCGCAGACAAAAGCAATTCGAGCTGGCCTGGAGAACACTTCAGAAAACAGGAGCGTCGCAGATCCCTCGATCCCGCACCATTGACGAAACGCTTACGAGAGGCATCATGAGAAATCATGAAAACGATTCCCCTGCTTTGCCTTTTTTCGATCAGCTCTCTCACTTTTGCGACCTCCCCGATCGGACCCACTGATCTTCTCAATCCTGCCGCCTGGAAAGATCACGGCGAATGGAGTGAGGCGGCAACGGTCGAAGGGAGCGCGACAGAAAAGAAGTGGGAGTCGCTCGTCGAGGGTGAGGGTATTTTTTACAATGGCGCTTTGGGCAAGACGACGAACGTCGTCAGTGAGGAGGCCTATGGGGACGTCGAAGTCTTCGTGGAGTTCATGATTCCGAAGTCATCCAACTCCGGAATTTACTTCATGAATCGCTACGAGGTCCAGATCCTCGACAGCTTCGGAAAAGCGGACGGCGATCTCAAAAACGACGACTGCGCCGGCATTTACGAGCGCTGGGATGACTCGAAAGAGAAGAAGGAGGAAAAGGGCTACGAAGGCACCGCTCCCTCCTCAAATGCGAGCACGGCTCCCGGTACCTGGCAGACCTTCCGGATTCTCTTCCGGGCTCCCCGGTTCGACGCTGAGGGAAAGAAGACGGAAAATGCCCGTTTCGTTCGCGTCGAACACAACGGGACGGTCGTCCATGAGAACGTCGAAGTAACAGGCCCGACCCGCGGTGGTGCCGGAGGCGACGAAGTCGCGACGGCTCCGTTCAAGGTTCAGGGAGATCACGGTCCAGTTGCCTTCCGTCAGTTCCTTGTCACCCCCCGGAACTGGGAGTGATCAAGATAACTTCGCCCCTTGGTGGTCTCTCCCCCGTCGTGAGCGGATTACTGCCCTTGTCTCAAGGCCGCTGATTTACCGCAGGCCGGGCTGGCTGACGGCAGCGGCAATTTTGTCGCTGCGGGGTGAGCATACCGATCACCCTTTCGCCCATTCCCCGTGTCAGCTTGGCAATTAGCCAGACTCTTACAAGCCGGAGACAAATCCGAAAACGAAAACAGCGCCGCCCGACTTTCCGGGAAACGCTGATCGTTTGAAAGGCCCTGGCAGGATAGTCAGTTCTCAGTCGTCTGAAAATCAGGATAGGAATTGACCGAGTGCTCGGAGAAGTCCAATCCATCTTCCTGCTCTTCATCACTGACGCGAAGTCCGATGAAGACATCGATTACCTTGAAGAGAACCAATGCCACCGCAAAGGCTCCGACACAGATCGCAAGTGAGCCGAAGAGCTGCACGCCGACCTTCTCGAGGCTGAAACCGTCTTCGTGAAAGAGACCAACGGCAACCGTTCCCCAGATACCACAGAAGAGGTGCACGGGAACCGCGCCGACGACATCGTCCAGTTTCATTTTATCGAGGACGAAAGCTCCACCGGTCGCAATGATACCGGCGATCGCTCCAATCGCTACCGCGCTCGCCGGGGTCACGACATCGCAGCAAGCGGTGATCCCGACGAGGCCTCCCAGCACCCCGTTGAGTGTCACGAGGATGTTCGGCACTCCCCGAATAATCCAAAAGTAAGACATCGAAACGACACAGCCGGCAGCTCCGGCGACTGCAGTATTCACACAAATCCGACCGATCCCGGCACTTCCCTCGACGAGCGAGCCGGCATTGAATCCGAACCAACCGACCCAAAGGATGAGTGTTCCGAAAGCAACGAAAGGCAGGTTGTGGCCCGGTAGATAACGGGGATTGCCGTCCTTATCGAACTTCCCGACCCGGGCTCCCACAATCATGATCCCGGCGAGAGCACTGGCTCCTCCGATTCCGTGCACGACAGACGATCCCGCGAAATCGTGAAACCCGAACTGGTCTTCAAGCCATCCGGGGCTGCCTCCGAAATCTGCCTCGAAGCCTCCCCCGAGACTTCCCCACGCCCAGTGTCCGAAGATGGGATAAATCAATCCTGACAAGATCACGGCGTAGACCATGTAGCCGATGAACTTGGTGCGCTCGGCCATGGCCCCGGAAGCGATCGTGCAGGCGGTCGCGGCGAAGACGACCTGGAAGAAAAAGAAGGTCCAGATCGGGCTGTCGCCGTCGAATCTCCAAATCGCGAAATCCTGCGAGCCGATCCAACCGGCCTCGGAGGTTCCAAACATGAAGGTAAATCCAAAGAGGAGAAACGAGAGCGAGGCGGCAGAGAAATCGAGGACGTTCTTCATCGCAACGTTGATTGCATTTCGTGATCGGGAAAGACCGATCTCAAGCATACAAAATCCCAACTGCATGAGCATGACGAGAATCGCGGCGGTGACCGTCCAGACATAGTCGATGTTCTTCTGGATCTGCGGCTTGTCCTCTCCGAGAGGCGACTCCAGAGATTGGAGCTTGGCGTCGAACTCTTTGAGCTTCTTTTTCTGAAACTCCGGATCATCAAGGCGTTGCTCGGCCTCTTTCTCCAGCTCGATCTTCTCTTTCATGATGTTCGCCTGCTCGATCAGCATGTTCAGGCGTTTCAAATCGACGTCGCTCTCCTGCGCGGTGGCCGGGAGCAAAGCTCCGAACAGCATGAGAGGGATCAAGATCTGGCAAATGGCAGCTTTCATAAGTTCCGTGTGTGGTCAGAGGAAGGACGTAGGTCTATTAGTCTTGAAAGGATTCAACAATCGAAACGAGTTCGATCTCAAGTTGCTTGCGAAGCGTGCGGTCTTTTACTTTCTTAATCAGCTTCTGGCCGAAAGGACGAAACTGAGAGTTAGCAAGATAGCCGCCATCTTCGACCCCCATTGCCGTTAATTCCCTTTCAATGAGACGTGCCGCTTGAGCCCGCCCAAGAACTTTCGAGAAAAGGGTTTCCACTCGTGCCCGGTAGGCATTCCAAAGTTTCTCGGCGGACTCTTCCATGGGCTGTGATGCGCTCGGCGATTCAGACGTCGCCTCACTGAGCGGAGGCTTTTCGTCAGGAACCTCTACCGGCTCGAGCGCGGCGGGGGGTTCCTCTTTGCCTGTGAAAGAGTCTGAAGACGAAACCTCTTCCGGTGATGGAAGGGAAACAGGGATAGGTATAATCGGAAGAGTCTTCGCCTCGGAAGCCTCTTCCTCCGACTCTGCCTCGTCCCCGACCTCCGGAATTTCCGCCGGCTCAGCCGTGGAAAGCATTTCAGAATCAAGCGCAGGGTGGCGTCCGATTACTTCCGGCGCGATCTTGAGCGAGTCAGACCATTGATGGAGAAAATCTTCACCGGCCTTCTCCACTACTGCGGCATTGCCCATTTCGCCGAACAAAAGTGCAAGCGTGAATGGAGCCGCGTGAAATAAGATGACATTGCCGCCGTCAAATCCGAGAGCAGCCCGCGAGAGAGCATTGCCACTGTTACGGTAAAGCGAAATCAAGGCATTCACCTCCCTGACAAACGCCTCATTCTGGGAGTCATGCAGAAGGGTGTCGGCATTGACGAGAACACCTTCATGAATCAGGACAGTGCCTTCGAGACGCCGGATCTTTTTCAGCATCCGGAGCGCCTTGATGACGGCGTCAAATGAAGCGGTGGTCTCACTCATTAAAATGAAAGCGTCGAATTTCTTACTCGACCACTTGAAGCAAACTGCTTGCCGAAAAGCGTTTATTTTTCACGCTCAGCCCTTTCGCATCGAAATTGTCACTCGAGCCGCTGGCAAAGCGAAATGCCAACCCACCCTTCTCACTGGAAACAGAGGCCGAAGAGACGGCCGACATCCCGAGGGTTGCTCCGATGAGGTAAGCGCGGGACTGCAGACTTTCCGCCTCCCTTGCAAACCGCTCACGGACTGGCTCAGAATCATCACCGGCCACGGCACGAACTCGATCGCCCTGCACTTCCACTAACGAAAATTCTAAATGTGTCATGAATTTTGCTACTATCCTTTTCGGTTAGGAATTAGATCCTAACAGATGGCCACTGAATCACATTTTTTCATTTTTAAAAATTAAATGCGATATTTTTTACAATTATGCTAACAAGTGCAACATGAAGATTTTGGTAAAGATAAGTGTTTTGCTATTAATGCTCGTTTTACTCTTCGCAGCTTTTGTGCTGCCAAAGTTTGTGCAACGAACTGAACCTCCGATGCCCGAGGAGGATCTCGCCGCCGCCCTCGCTGCGGTGGAAATCGGAGAAAATGTTGCCAATCCCAAAGCGACGGAACCGGAAGAAACTCCAGAAGAGAATCCGCTTCGCAAAGACAAACGACTCTCGGCCTTTTATGCCGCCCTCGACGAGGAAGACTTCGTTGCTTCAGGGGATGAGCTCGTCCGACTTTCAAATGAGCTCGATCCGGATCTCGTCGATCAGCTGACGATGGAGATGGAAAAGGCGGTGACCGCGATGGGCGTCGAAGAGCCCGAACCGGTTGCCGTCGTGGAATTGACGCCGCTGGTGGAAGATCCCACGACACCAAGAGCGGCAAGCACCGTTGAACCGGTGGCCGTTTCTAATACCGCCTCCCCTACCGTCGATCCGGCCTCGGTCGTTGCCTTCTTTTCTCTGGTTCAGTCAGGAGACTTTGTCACCGCCAACGCCGAAATGGAAAGACTTGGAAAGCTCGCCGACCCCGCGACGATGGCGTCGATGAAAGCTGCCCTTTCGAGCGCCGAAGCGAAAGAGAAAGCACTTGCCGCTTCGCGAGACGAACTCAGAAAATCGCAGGAGGAAATGGCACGCATCCAGAAGGAAAGTGTCACTCAGATTCAGGAATCGGTGAAGCAACTCGCCGAAGTCACGAAGGCCGCGCAAAAGGCGACCGAAGAAGCGAACAAACTGAAAACCGAATTAGCTTCTGTCGAAACAATGGAAGCGAAGCCGAAGAAACCGGAGCCAAAGCCAGTCAAATTACCGGCGACTGAATCGATCGCTTTCGGATTTGACTCAACCTTTCTCAACGATGCCAGCAAGCAGTTGCTGGCCGAGAAAGTCGTGAGCGAGCTCAAAGAAGCGGACGAACTCCAAGTGCAGCTCCGCGGACACGCCGATGCCGTTGGCCCCTCTGACTACAACGGCATCCTCGCCCAGGCGCGTTGTGAAGTGGTGAAGGACTACCTCCTCGACGAAGGCATCAGCGCCGAGCGTATTTCGATTGTTTCATTTGGTGAAACTCAAGCCGCCGCCACCGGGGGCACACCCGAAGAGCTTCGAAGGGTCGATGTCATCTTCCGCGCGAATTGAGGGGCTACTGCGGGGAACTTGAACAGGGTTAGGTCGATGACT
The DNA here is from genome assembly GCA_964583035.1 of uncultured Akkermansia sp. Taxonomy (GTDB): domain Bacteria; phylum Verrucomicrobiota; class Verrucomicrobiia; order Verrucomicrobiales; family DEV007; genus Arctic95D-9. The sequence goes on along the minus strand of CAZOUP010000006.1, from coordinate 44,847 downwards.
TAACCCTGTTGAGTCGAGCTCCGGGACTCTATTCAGCAAACATCGGATCCTCCGAATCGCCATGGGACAACATGTAGGCGAGGAGATCGAGCACGTCCTCTTTGGAAAGCATGTTGAGCAATCCGGGAGGCATCATGCTCATCGGTGAGTCCTTCATCGACTTGAGTTGCTTGCGATCCACATTCGCGGTTTGATCCGGGTCCATCATGTTGGTGTTCACCCTGACGGAATCACCATTCAGGTTCATGATGCGGCCCATGACGATACTGCCGTCCTTCATTTCGAAGATCATTTGCCCGTATTGATCAGAGATTTCTTTGCTCGGCTCGATGATGGACTCGAGGAGGTCACGCGGGCTGAACTTTCCGGCGACACTGGTGAGGTCGGGTCCGATTGATCCGCCTTCCTGATTAAATCGATGACAGGCAAAACAGGTCGCCGCTCCAAACATCTTGCGCCCGTTGATGAAGTCCCGGTTTCCTTCGAGTCCGACATTGATGACGTCGTCAAAATCCGCCACGGTCCAGTTCTGCACGAAGGAACGAGGTTCAGCGGTGAAAAACTGCTCAGTCGGTGGCTCTGCCTCGATCGTTTCCTTGAGTGCCAACTGCTGATCTTCCGGCGTGTTTTCGAGGGCCGTCTTCTTCATGTTTTCAATGAAGAGCGAAAAGCTTGAGCCTCCTTTGTAGGCTTTGGCGCGAGTGAACCATTCGAAAAAGTCTTTTCTGAGTTCGAGATTCCACCCTTCTTTCTGATGGCGAAGTGACTTCGCGTAGTTCATTTGCTCCTCCTGGGAAGGCGCTCCCTTGAGGAGCGCAACTCCGACTTCAGCGGCCCGGGGGTGACCAAGATAGACGACGAGTTGGAGGACTTCGGCGTTGAGCGCCGCATTCGCGAAGGGCATTTGCGAAATCATGGTCTCCGCGAGGGCGGTCCGTGTCGCAGTCGATCCTTCCCCGAGGCGGGTGAAAGCGAGACTGTAGGCACGGACAAGGTCGAGCTTCTGGCGGACCTTGAGCTCGCCCATGTCGATTCCTTTAAGCGCATTGAGAAGATCAGTCTGCACTGCGGTCTCCCCGCAGCGTGCGAGAGCGATCGAGGCATTGATGAGGGCTTCAGGGTCCGTTTCGGCAAGCGCTTTTTCCTGCCACGAGGCGACCGGCTGATGCTCGATCGCCGTCCTTGCCGCATAGCGGATGTAACGATCCGCGTGGCCGAGATGTGGCCAGGCGACAGCAACCGCATCCGGATTCTGCGTGTGGTAGGATTCAAGTTCAGTGCGGAGTTGGTGAAACTCGTTCGGCTCCGGCTTCGTCGCCGGTTCTGTGGCTTCTTCTCCGGAGTAGGTGACCCGATAAAGTCCTGACTGAACGCGACGGCCGCCAATCGCGACATACATCGCACCGTCTTTCGGGTTCACGAGGAGGTCGGTGAGCGGCAGTGGCTGCGCGCTCATGAATTCCTCGAAAGTGGCTTTGTAAGAGGAACCGTCCGGCTCCATGTGCACGGCGTAGAGCTTGCCGTAACTCCAGTCGGCGACGTAAAAGGCGTTCTGATATTTGGCGGGAAATTTCGCGCCGTATCCGAAGGAAACTCCGGTGGGAGATCCCGGACCGATATCGACAATCGCAGGAAGACTGTCCGCGTAGTAGGCGGGCCACTTGCCGCCGCCGCTGCGCCATCCGAACTCGGCTCCGCTCGTGATGTGATTGATCCGCGTCGGACGATACCAGGGCGTGTTGAAATCCCACTCCATGTCGGCGTCGAAGGTGAACATGTCGCCGTTGCGATTAAAGGCGATGTCATACTGATTGCGAAATCCGGTAGAGATCAGCTCCCAGCTTTTGCCCTCGGGGTCTGTCTTCGCGACCCAACCACCGGGAGCGAGGGTTCCTTTCATGAAGCCTTTTCCGATCGGCCGCTCGAGGAGGAGGTCTTCGCCCCAGATCTGCGGAATACGCGAGGAATCGACTTCCGTCACCGGGGTCTGGTTTCCGACGACGATGTAGATCGATTTTCCTTCAGGCCCCAGGACGACCGCATGAGGCCCGTGCTCTCCGCCCGCCTCATCAAACTTTCTGAGGAGCTCCTTCTTGTCGAACTGGTCATCACCATCGCTATCGGTGATTCGGTAAAGCCCGCGCCCACCGTGCTCGGCGGTATTGAGGACCGCGTAGAGGCTGTCGAAGGCGTAGAGCAATCCCTGCGCGCCACCGATATCGACCGCTATTTTCTCAACGTCCGATTCTCTGATTTTCTCCCCCATCGCCGGAATTTTGATCCGGTAGAGCGCTCCGTATTGATCGGAAACGATAAGCCGCTCCTTGTCGTCGATTGTCATCGCCACCCAGGAACCCTGATCGGACTTGGGAACGGAGTAGAGAAGCTCGGCGTCAAAACCCTCGACGAGATTGATGTCTTCCACCGGAGTGGCCTGTGGGACACGGATATCGAGGAGGTCAGTGAGGCGCGCTTCGGAAACTTTCTGCCACGGAGCGACGCCGAGTTCTTTCATGACGACGGGAGCCTTCCAAGCGTTGTTGGTTTTGAAATCCGGCTTGAACCAGTTCTTCTGCGCCTGGGAGGTCGCGAGCCAGGATTCATCGGAAACGACCCGTGATTTCGATCCGTCTTCATGAGTGAATTCGACGAGGACAAAAGCTCCCGCGATCCCTCCGGCATTTTTCGCGGTGGCTCCAATGAGGACGGATTCCCCCGGCTTCAGCTGATCGGTGATATCTTCGATGAGAGGCTTGCTCCAATCGGTCGAGGAGAACGCTCTCGGGGCGCCATTCACGTGCACGCTGATTTGATTGTCCCCTGCCGCAACAACGAGGGCGCGGGTCACGGTAGCGGGGACTTCGACTTCCTTGCGAAAGAAGGCAGTCTCCTCGGCTTTCGGCTGGCCTGACGTCCACAACCACTTCGGTGAATGTGTCGCCGTTTCATCAGCCGACAAACAGCTGAAGGCAACGGTGATAGCGGCCACGAAGGCCATCGGAAAGTGGGGAAAGTTTTTCATGGGCTGAAGTAGAGTTTCTCTGGAGGTGTTACGAAAGACAACACCGCAACAGTGTATCTCTTCATTCGGATACATTTTTAGCGTGATCAGGGCCAGTGATTGCTCCAGATTTTGAGGTTACTGATCCCGCTTGCTTGAATGCCAAGCTTCCCCAAGCCCGCCATCGCTCTTCCTGACATGAAAAAGATCCCCTTTGCTCCCCTCATTCTCGCCGCACTTTGCAGTGGTTTGAATGCCGCTGACCTGACGAAAGAAACAGCGGCTGAACCCGCGGAATCTTTGACCTCTGAGGAATACGACAAAGAGGCGGCGGTTCGCATCAGCACATTCACTTTGCCTGATGATGTCTCGGCGTCGCTCTTTGCCGATCCAGCGCAAATCCAAAACCCGAGCGCGATTTGTTTCGATCAAAAAGGAAATCTCTTCGTCGCGGAGATTCACCGCTGGCGTGCCGGGGTCCAGGACATCCGGAACGAACAGCAAATTCTTCTCGACGACATCAATAACGAAACGAGCGAGGACCGCTACGAAATGTATGAGCGCGACCAACTAACGCGCCCGCTTTCATATTACACCGACTATGAGGATCGCATCGTGATGCTGCGCGACTCTGACAAGGACGGACGCGCCGACGACTCAAGCGTCTGGGCCGACGGATTCAACGACGTCCTCGACGGTCCCGGGATCGGTCTCGTCTCGGGCTACGACAACGACATCTTTTACACCAACATTCCTCACCTCTGGTATCTTAAGGACACCGACAACGACGGCAAAGCGGACGAACAGAAGTCCCTCCAGGACGGCTTCGGGGTGCGCATGAGTATTTCCGGCCACGACATGCACGGGGTGATCTGGGGGCCCGATGGCAAACTCTACTGGTCCATCGGTGATCGCGGCTACCACTTCACGACCAAAGAGGGACGGAACCTCAATCGAAACTACGAAGGCGCGGTCTTCCGCTGCGACCCCGACGGCTCCAATGTCGAGGAGGTCTACCGTGGACTTCGGAACCCGCAGGAACTCGCCTTCGACCAATACGGGAATTTATTCACCTGCGACAATGACGCCGACCAGTGGGACAAGGGCCGCCTTGTCTACATCATCGAGGGAGGCAATTCGGGTTGGAATCACGGACATCAGGTCATTCTCAACTTCCGCAACCAGCTCGAACTGCGGACCCCGGACTATGATCACCCCGATCACAAGCGGATCCCTCTCAACCCCTGGATGACTGAGGCAATTTGGGAAACTCATCACGCTGAGCGACCCGCTTTTACCCTGCCCCCAATCGATATCGTTTCCTGGGGACCGAGCGGGATGGTTTACAATTACGGAGCCACGGCGATGCCGGAGCGGTACGACAATCACTTCTGGATCTGCAATTTTGGCGGAGCGAAAGGAGACCTCGAGGCTTTTTCAGTGAAGCAGGACGGAGCCGGGTTTGCCCTTGATCACCATGAAATTTTTATGGTCGGCCTCGGCAACACGGACGTCGAGTTCGGCCCTGACGGACGCATGTATCTGAGCTGCTTTAACAACAACGGGTGGTACAAGCAGGACATCGGCAATATCTACGCGCTCGAAGCAAAGGAATCCTCACGAGCTGATTTGATCGCCGAGACAGAAGCTCTCATCGCCAAAGATTTCTCCGCGATGGACGAAGCGGAGGCGACCGGGCTCCTCGGTCACCCCGACATGCGCGTAAGAATGCGGGCCCAGTTCGCGCTCGCGAAAAGCGGGGCGGCCACTGCCTTTGCAGCAGCAATCTCGGAAGAGGACAATCTCCTGAAACGTCTCCATGGAATCTGGGGCATGGGACAACTCGCCCGGGTTGACGAATCCCTCCTCAGTCATCATATCGGTCTGCTCACGGACGCAGACGCCGAGGTCCGCGCCCAGGCCGCGAAGGTCCTCGGTGATTCAAGAAATCCCGTCGCAAGTGAAGCTCTCCTCTCCGCCCTCGACGATGAGTCGGCCCGCGTCCGGGGCTTTGCAGCGATCGCCGTGGGGAAAGTCGGTGAGCCCACCGCCCTTCCCAAACTCATTGAAATCCTCGCCGCAAATAATAATGAGGATGTCTTTCTTCGCCACGCCTGCATTCAGGGAATGTGGGGACTGAACGAACGGGAGAAAATGCTCAAGGAAACGAAGAACGAGTCTGCGGCGGTTCGCCTCGGCGTTCTCCTCGCGCTTCGGAAGCTCGAAGACCCCCGCGTGAAATACTTTCTCACCGACATCGATAAGTTCATTCGCGACGAAGCGATCCGTGCGATCAACGACCTCGATCTGACGACGGCTCTTCCCGCCCTCGCCGCGATGCTTGATCCTCTCATTTCCGCCGCGCCGGAGGCAATCTATCCGGAAGGACATCGCGACTGGATCATCCAGACCCGCATCATCAATGCGAACTTCCGCTCCGGTCAGCCGGAAGATGCGGCCCGCCTGCTGCGGTATGCCGCACAGACGAAGCTTCCGGCGATCCTGAGAGAACAGGCATTGCTCGCTATTTTGGAATGGAAAGAACCGAAGCCGGTCGATTCCACCAATGGTTTTTATCGCCCTCTCGATCCCGCAAGCCGAATCGATATCACAGAAGCCGTCAATGCGCACCTCCCTGCCGTCTTTGAAATCGCAGATGGAAACTTGATTGGTCTCGCGACCGAGATTGCGCTCGACTACGGCGTGAAAGCTCCTGTCGAACTCCTCACGAAGCAGATCACTGACGAGAAAGCAGAGGTCGCCGCGCGAATTAGGTCGATGAATGGTCTCGCCGGTCAGGATCCGGGCGCGCTTTCAGGTCTCTGGGCTTCATTGCTCGCCTCCAAAGACGCGGTATTTAAGAGCGCGGTCATCTCACAACTCATCTCGATTGATCAGCCGCGCGGCATCGCAGAAGCGATTGCCATGGTCGAGTCTGCGGATTTGAAAGAAAGGCAGCAGGGATATGCCCTCCTCGCACTCGTCGATGCACCGGAAGCGACGAAGGTCTTTCAAGAGCGACTCGCCGCGATGAAGAGCGAAAAGCCCGGTGCTCTTCTCGACCTCCTTGAAGGGGCCTCGATGAAGAAAGAACAGGATGAAACAATCGCCAAGCTTCTCGCCGACTACGAAAGCTCGCTGGACCCTGCCGATCCCTCGGCTGCTTTTCTCCCGGCGATGAAAGGCGGAGACGTCGCCAGGGGACGCGAAATTTTTGCGACCCATGCCATCGGCCAGTGCTCCAAGTGCCACGTTGTAAACGGTGACGGCGGGGTTGCCGGTCCCGATCTCACCGGGATTGGTTCCCGTCATGACCACCAGTATCTCCTCGACGCGCTTGTTGATCCCAGCGACTACGTCGTTCCCGGTTATGGCATGATGCTCATGACTCTGCATAACGGAGATAGTGTCGGCGGGGCTTTTCTAAAAGAAACGGACGACGCCGTGATTCTCAAAGTGCCGGACCCGGAAGATTCAGCGAATCAAATTGAGCAGGCCGTTCCGCTCTCGGATATTGCTTCGCGTCAGCCTCCCATCTCTGCAATGCCTCCAATGGGACTGATGATGAAAAAGTCTGAGATTAGGGACTTGGTCGCCTTCCTCGCGAGCCTGAAAGAAAAAAACGAGAAAAAAGGCCATTAATCCGGTCATTCATCCGTCTCATTGAGTGTGGCCTTGTCTTGATCCTGAGGCCCCTATCTGTTAAACTATTCACGGATGAGATATTCAGCACTTCTTACAATCCTCGTTTCCCTCACCTTAACCTCCGTTGATGCGCAGGTGAAAAAAGGAGGTCTCTTCGGATTCGGAGCCGATGATGATCAAATCTCGGCCGACCTTTTTCCGGCGTCAGCGACTGGCACTTTTCCGACGACAGCGACAGGAACGATGGACTCTTCCAATGACGCTCCTGTCTCAAGTCGGAACGACGATGACACCATCTTCCGCGGCGGCGAGCCCGCAGAAATCGACGCGGTCTCCTATGTGATTGAAAACGGCGAGAAGGTGGAAAAGAAAGTGGAATCCAAGAAGAAGAGCTTTTTTGGATTTGGTAAAAAAGCGGAAAACGAAATCACCAATGCGATCGAGCCGATTCCGGCTGATTCTTACCAACCAGCCAATGTCATTCAAGTGCCAGCAGAAGTGGCCGAAGCATCGGCATCGGTCGAAACCGTGGTCGAGGAAACTTCAGAGGCAGTCATGGAAGCGGTGAATACTCCTCCTGTGGTTGAGGAGAAGAAAAAGTCCGGCGGCTTATTCTCCTTCTTTGGCAAAAAGTCTGAAGACATTCCTGAGACTCCTGCTTTTGCCATGGACGAAGAAGTCGTTTCCGTGCAGGAGACGGTGGCGCCGGCGAATCCTTATCAAGCACCGGCGGCGGATGTTCCTGCCTCTCCCGTCGCCGCGCCGGTAGTGGCTGATCCTGTGCCGCAGTTTGCCGGCATGGAGCCTCAGGCGAAACCGGAAAAAGAAGGGTTCAGCCTTCCCAATCCGATTGCGAAGATGCGAGGCCAGAAAGAGGAGAAAACGATCGACCTCACCGGCGCCGAAACCATTATTCAAAATGGTGAGATTGTAGAAGAAGCCGCCGACATCGTTGAGAGCAACCGGGTCGAAATGGATCAGGGAGACCGCCAGCCCCCGCGTATCGTTGACGGGGTGAAAACCTATTCCTCCTGGGATGACGTGAATGCCCGCTCGGTTTCCGCAGCGGATAAGATTCTAAATCAGATCCGATAGAGAATTTCTTCTCTCTCAGTGAATCGTTCAAAAAATTCCTGACGAAATCCACTGGCAATTCCGGCTCCCTGCGCCAGCATGAGACGCTTATCCGGTTATGTCGTCCCTTCATCCCGACTCCACCTATCACCGTCGTGCGATCTTTCTCGTCGTCGGTGTTCTTTTTTGTCGATTGATCTACGCGGCGCTCTTCGCCGTTAATCCTGCCGGAGACGAAGCCTACTACTGGGACTGGGGTCGCCAATTGGACTACGGTTACTACTCCAAGCCGCCCTTTATCGCGTGGCTCTATGCCTTCGTCGATTGGATCGGCAGTGGAAGCCTGTTCGCTTTTCGTGCGATGGCGGCGGTTCTCGGGACGCTCTCGGTTCTTGTTCTCTATCGACTGGTGCTTGACCTCTTCGACGCGAAAACAGCCTGGGTTGCGCTCTTACTCGGAATCACAGCCCCTGCCAATTCGGTGCTCAGTTTCTTCCTCACGATTGATGCGCCGCTGATGATGTGCTGGTCGCTCGCCTTGTTCGGATTTCATCACTACGTCTCAGGAAAAGGGGGCACCGCCTCACTTCTGCTGCTCTTTCTCGCGCTGGGGATCGGCCACTTGAGCAAGCAAATGATGATGATCTTCCCGGTTCTTGCGATCATCTTTCTCGTCCTTCACGCTGAGACACGTCCCCTCTTGAAGCGAGCGGGACTCTGGACTGCATTGGTCGGTTCCTACTTCTCCTTGATCCCTCCGCTCGTTTGGAATGCGCAGAACGGCTGGATCACCTTTGAGCACACGAGCCATCACTTTGAAGTCGTAAAGGAGGAGGGCAACGTCATGCTTGAACGCGGCGAAGACTTTCTTTCGTTCATCGGGACACAACTGGGAGTCCTCGGACCGGCCGTTGGTGTAATTCTGTTGTCGATCTGCCTTGTCCTGCTTCCACGCCTCCGGCGAGTGGACCGGTCCTACCGCTTTCTTCTAGTCTTCGGCGCGATTCCTTTGGCCGCGATGCTGCTCCTCGCCCTCCGGCAAGGACTCCAACCAAACTGGCCCGCCGTATTTTATGTCTCCGGGATGGGACTGACGGCAGCCTGGTATGTCGGAAAAATTGATCTCAAATGGCCGCCCCGCAGCTGGCAAAAACTGTTCCCGATTGCTCTCGCGATGAACCTCGTCTTCGTGGCCTATTTTTACGCAGGGCCGTCCGTCTTTGCTGCGATCGGAAAATCGGGACACACCGCTGATCCGAATCGACGGCTCCTCGGGCACGATCTCGTTGCGGCGGAAGTTCAGAAGATTCGAGACGCGCTTCCGGATTCCGAGAAGCTCTTTATCGTCGCGACCGGCCACCGGGATGTCGTAAGTCACCTTGCTTTTTGCCTCCCTGATCAACCGCGTGTCTTTCACTTCAACAGCCTTCCTGGAATTCATTCACAATACGACCTTTGGGACAATCCCTCGGAGGCTGGATTCGATGGTCGCGACGGCCTTATCGTCTTTCCTTACTCAAGCCACTTCCCGGCCTCATTGCAGAAACACTTTGAAGAAACAGAGAAACTGGGCGAATTCGAAGTCTCCTTTGGATGGGATCGCTCCCGGAAATACTCCGTGTTCCGCGGGCATTCCCTGCAAGGCTGGCCGGAAATACCCGCCCCCAACTCTCAGGAACCCCGCTAAGATGAAAACTCCCGGATACACCTCCCCTTTTCAGCGTCAGCCCGGCTTGCGTGGATCTTCACCATCGCTTGAAAGTGTGAGTGTTGTCGTGCCTTTTTATAATGAAGAGGAATGCGTCGAATTCGTCCTCAGAGAAATCGTCGACTGCCAGCCGAATGCTGAAGTGATCGCGGTCGATGATGGCAGTTCGGATAAAACCTGGGAGATCATGCAGAGGATCGAAGGAGTGACACCGCTGCGACTTTCTGAAAATCGCGGCCAGAGTGGCGCTCTTTTCGCCGGACTGAATTTTGCCTCGGGCGACATCCTCGTGATGCTCGATGGTGATGGTCAGAACGATCCCGCAGACATTGAGCAGCTCGTCACACTCGTCCGCAGTGGTGACTGCGATATCGCGGTCGGTCGCCGCGCGAAACGTCAAGACACCTTCAGTCGTAAGCTGGCTTCGCGGATCGCGAATACGGTGCGACGCTGGTTCATCCATGACGGGATCAGCGACACGGGATGCTCACTCAAGGCGATTCACCGCGACCATGTCGATCTTCTCGTCCCATTCAACGGAATGCATCGCTTTCTCCCCGCTGTGTTCACCAATGCGGGGCTGAAAATTGATGAAGTCGACGTGAACCACCGCGAGCGCAAAGCCGGTGAGTCGAAATACACCAATCTTGATCGGGCGATCCGCGGCGTCTATGATCTCGTCGGGGTGTGCTGGCTTCTGAAGAGGAAGGTGATCCTTCCCGCGATCTTGACGCGTGGAGATCAAAGATAGACAATTGCTGTCATGAGGTTTCTTTCTGCTGCGGCCCTGACATTGCTCATTGGCCTGATCACGACTGGTTGCGTGGAGTCCACATCCCTTGCCCCGGGCTCCGCCGGCACAAGTGGGTCCCCTGCCCAGACCACTCCCGCGCCGCCTCAGGAAAAACTCACGAAGCACGATGCGGCCTTGAGATTTCTCACCGCCTATATCCATCTCGACAGGAACATGGCGCTCAAATACGCGACCCCTGCTGCCGTTTCAAAGCTGGACTGGAATCGTCCCCATCGGGGAAACATCCCCTACTACGACGACAAGATGTTCCTCTACTACAGCGGCGGACTCGCCAAAGTCTACTTTCAGGAGATCGACGGCAGCTTTCTGGTTTCTGATCTACAGACGCACAATCGCTGATCGCCAGCGGCGCATCGCGAACTTGGGGGCTACCGGAACATCTCGCGCGCAGAGAAAGCGACGCCGAGAGCAGCGGAAGAATCTCCTCCGATCGCCCATTCGAAACGGGTCGTCTTTTGCTCCGGATTAATAGGGCTTCGCAAATAGATCGGCCAGGCACGCTCTTCAAAGCCTTCCATGACCCAGCCCATGTAGTCGTCGCGAAAGCCTACGGTTTCGGCGAGTCCTCCCCCGAGAACAACCAATCCCGGATCGAAGACTCGGACGAGATCAGCAATGCCGCTTCCAAGAACCTGTGCCTGCTGTCGGAAAATCCAGATCGCAAGCTCGTCGCCGCCCTGAGCAAAATCGCGAAGACGGAAGGCTTTCTCTTCCAGCGAGGTTCCGTCGTTCAGGGCGTGGCCCTTATTCTCTTCTTTCGCGAGCTCGATACCGATACGACGACGCAAGGCGACCAGTGAAACCCAGGCTTCGAGACATCCGTATTTACCGCAACTGCACTGCGGGAGCTCGCCATCATCCTCACGCTGCGGAGCTGAAATATGACCGACCTCCAGCGCCAGTCCGTTCGCGCCTTCGTAGGCACGACCACCGGGGAGAACCAATCCGCCACCGAGACCGGTACCGGGTGCGACGAGGAGAAGTCCACCGTGGTGTTTGCGTCGAACTGCATATTCGCCCAGCGCGGCAGCGTTGCCGTCGTTGGTCATGTAAATGGGAGTGCCGCCGAGGCGCTCCGAAAGCCGATCTCTCACATTAGTTCCGACCCAGTCTTCAGCGAGATTGGCCCGCCCCCAGATGACTCCGTCACATGACGGCGCGGGCACATCCATCCCGACTCCTTTAACCGCATCCCGTCCCACACCAATCGCGGAGGTGAGCTGATCGAGCGCAGACTCGAGCTGACCGAAAGTGGCATTGTAACCGTCTTTGACATGGCTGCGGACCTCAACCATCTCCCCGGCGACTTCGCCGAGTTCATCAACCAGGACGGTTTTTACCGTCGAGCCACCAATATCAAGTCCAGCAAAGTAGTTCGCGTTTTCAGCCATGAGTATATCTTCTAAAGAAAGGCGAGAGGGATACTACGACGGTCCCCGACCGTCAATGACTATTCCGGTGTGCTTGAGCGCTGCACCTTATCGTCGGGGAGAGGTGATAACTTCCTGAGCGACATTGGACACCCGATGTTTCGGCGCAACCACGCGCTAAGATCAGAGTGGAATTTGACGCTCTCCGACGACAAGGTTTAACCATGAAGTTACGACTATTCGGATTGTTGGCGATGTTTCCTCTTTTGCTCCAGGCAGACGAGGTTCTCGTGGAGGCAGAATCTTTTGACCATGCCGGGGGCTGGAAGCTCGACACCCAGTTCATTCACGTGATGGGCTCGCCCTACCTGCTCGCTCACGGACTCGGCAAGCCCGTTGCCGATGCGACGACGACGGTGACTTTTCCCAAGACCGGAGACTACACCTACTGGGTGCGCACGAAGAACTGGGTCGAAAAATTCGCCGATGAGATCGATGCGAGCGCGGCACCCGGGAAATTCCAACTCGCTCTCGGTGATCAGACTCTCAAACCTGTTTTCGGAACGAAAGGTGCAGACTGGCATTGGGAAAAAGGCGGCAGCGTTGCAATCAAGTCCACCAAGGTCGATCTGACGCTCAAAGACCTGACCGGCTTCAACGGCCGCGTCGATGCGATTCTCTTCTCCAGCAATCCCGACTTCGAGCCCGATAACACGAGCGAGACACTTCCGGAATGGCGACGCAAAATGCTTGGCGTCGATTCCGCGATGATCGAAGAAGGTCCCTTCGACATCGTCTTCATCGGCGGAGGTTACTCCGGTGCCTGCGGCGCGATCTCTGCGGCCCGCATGGGGCTGAAAGTCGCCCTGATCCAGAACCGTCCGGTCCTCGGCGGAAACGGCTCGTCCGAGGTCCGCGTCTGGGCGAAAGGCAACACTCCTCCCGGTCTCTACCCCATCGGCGATATCGTGAATGAGTTCTCCGACACGGCAGAACTGTCCCCCGGCACCTACGAGGAATACGAAGACGCCAAGAAGCACGAGATCGTGACCGGCGAGCCTAACATTGCCCTTTTTCTCAACCATCACGCCTTCGAAGTCGAGATGGCTTCAGACACGAAAATTGAAGCCGTCCAGGCCTTCGACACCCGCAGCGGCGAAATACGACGCTTCACTTCGCGGAACTTCTGCGACGCGACCGGCCACGGCACCATCGGAATCATGGCCGGAGCCGACTACTCCACGATCGACGGCGGCCGCATGGGAATGTCAAATATGTGGGCCTGGGAAAATACCGACGAAGCGATTGAGTTCCCCGAGCTCGCCTGGGCGCTTCCCCTCGAAGAAGGAGATTTCCCCTATCCCCGGAAATTTCACGCTGAGTGGTTCTGGGAGAGTGGCTACGACAAGGACCCGCTCCTCGACAAAGAGCAGATCCGCGACTGGAACAACCTCGCCGCTTTCAGCGCCTGGAACGCCCTCAAAAACAAGGGAGCCCACAACCGCAGCGATCCGGACATGCTGGATCACAAGAATGCCCGACTCACCTGGATGGCCTACATCGGCGGCACCCGCGAGACCGCGCAGCTTCTCGGAGACGTGATCCTCACCGAAGAAGACATCGTCAACAAACGACCCTTCCCGGACGGCTGCGTCCTCACGACCTGGTCGGTCGATCTCCACTACCCGCGCGAGCAGTATGCGAAGAAGTTTCCCGACAATCCTTTCATCGCCATCGCGGTGCACGGCAAGGGCGTCGATCGCAAGAAGGGCTATCCCGTTCCCTATCGCTGCTTCTACTCACGGAATATCGAAAACCTCTTCATGGCCGGTCGCAACATCAGCGTGACCCACGAGGCCCTCGGCACGATTCGTGTCATGAAGACCTGCGGGATGATGGGAGTCGTCGTCGGCAAAGCCGCCGCGATTTGCGCTAAGCATAACGTTTCACCTCGCGACGTTTACTACCAGCACCTTCCTGAACTCGTCGATCTCATGCAAATTCCCGGGAACGTCCGCCGTGTCGATTTGGAATCAGAGTTTTTCACCGATCCAAATCTGCCTGAACTGGTCGACATGCAGCTCGACTGGATTCCGCTCGAGAAACTCAACGGCATCGTGGTTGATGACGAAGACATCGAACTCTCCGCGAACTGGCTGCACGGAGCCGGCCTCAAGCAACACGTCAACAACGGCTATCATTACGTTGGTGGCGTCGCTTCCGGAGCGGCCAATGTCCAGACCGCTCGCTTCGAATTCACCGTCCCTGAGGACGGCGAGTACGAAGTCAGAATTTCCCATCAGCCCCATGAAAACCGGGCCACGAATGCGCCGGTCACGGTCGAGTCTGCCGATGGCAAAAAGTCATTTGAGATCAATCAGACGATCGCCCCACCGCTCACGAACAGTTTCTACGGTCTCGGCATCTTCAAGTTCGAAGCCGGCACCCCGGGTGCTGTCACCGTCTCGAACGAAGGAGCGAAAGGCAACGTCCACATCGACGCGGTGCAGGTCATTTCCGTGAAGGAATAGCGAGCATCGCAAAGATATTCCTCAATTAATCGCGGGAGAACTCAGGTTTCTCCGGCGAGATCAGGAAGTCGTCGAAACAAATCGTGGTATCTTTCGGCGGTCCCCAGCTCGACGTATTTCCGCCGTAAAAGGTGCTGAAGAGAAAAGCATCGACCGGACCATATTGCGTACCATGGAGCTCCAGCCCTTCGAGCCGGAGCTTCAGTTCGCCATTTACCGCTACTTCGAGAACGCCATCTTTCTTTCCCGGTGTTCCCGAATCGACCCGCTGAGTGATCGCGACCCACTCACCCGGAACCAGAGTCGTCTTCAGCGAATGCCGTTCGCCGAACTCGTCCTTCATTCCCGGATGATAAAAGTAAAGTTCGAGAGCACCCTCCCGCCTCCACATGTATCGGGCGCTCCAGCCTCCTTCATTTCCCGGCGGTCGCCCACCCGTGAACCTGCTCCCCCCTGAAGCGAGCCCCGGGAGCTTCCCCCCTTTCACAAATGGGAAGTCAGGGGAAGGACGAAAACGGTAGCTCAAGGTGGCGTAGCGGGTCGGTTCAAGCTCGATCACGAACTGCGAACCACTGTCAGCCGAAGCCATCGCTCCCTTCGGATAGCGTACCTCAAGCACCTGTTCTCCCGATTCCCGGCGAACGGCGGCCCGGTCCTCGAGAGACTCCCAGGCGATTTCCCCAAAAGTCCTGCGAACGTCTTCCTCCGAAAATTTCCCTGGCTCAATCGACTCAAAATCCACCGCAATAGAAGGCCAATCCTCTGCCGGAAGCTGCGCAGTGATTCCGATAATAACCCCGATGGTAAAAAACTTTCTCATCCTTCTGATCTTTGAATTCAATAAACACCCCAAATACGCTCACTTAAGCACGTATTAAATTGACATACATAATTCAACATATTAGCTTAACCTGTTCCCAGTAAATGAATTCAACCAAGCTTCGCCTCAAATCCGAATTTCTGGAAGAGGTGTCGCCATTGTCTCACTTTGAAGTCGTCTTCGACCAGCTTCCGGGAATTTCGTTCTTTGCCAAGAACAAGAATTACGAGATTGTCTCGGCAAATCGAGCCTTTTGGGAGCGCCTCAACTGCAAGTCAGAGGCTGAGGTGATTGGAAAGACCGATTTTGACCTCTTCCCCGAGCAGCTTGCGACGAAGTTTCGGGAAGATGACGAAATCGTGTTCATGACCGGGCGCCCCAAGCTGAAGATCATCGAGCTGTTCTTCAATCGCCAGGGGCTTCCCGACTGGTATTTTACGAACAAGTTTCCAGTTTTCGGTCGTGATGGAGCGGTCATCGGCGTGACCGGAACCGTTCAAAGCTACTCCGGCCGGCGTTCTGCACTGACCCCGCACCTTCAGCTGGACCGCGCCGTGAGCTACATTCGGGAACATTTTAACGAGCCGGTCAACATGACGGAACTCGCGAAACGAACCGGCATGTCCGTGCGCCAGTTCAATCGCCGCTTCCGCGAAGTGTTTGGAACAAATCCGCGAACCTTTCTCATCAAGACTCGCGTTCAAGCCGCCTGCGAGGTACTGCGATCCAGCGACAAGCCCATCAGCGATATCGCCCTCGACTACGGCTTCTGCGACCAGAGTTCTTTCACCCAGCACTTCCGCGCTCACATGGGCGTGACCCCGCTGAAATACCGTCGCAGCAGCTAACTTAGCAGGGTAAGGTCCATTGGTGTATGAAGCGACACCACTCCGTGGCGTTGGTTCCGAAACAATTCACCACTCAGATCGCGGCTGCCAAGACGCTCGCCCCCGGAGACGGGCATTAGCCAAAAGGCTTCACTCCGGGTTCAAGACCGAGAACCCTGCTTGAGAGCGGGTGTCTTTTGTCGACTTGTCACGCGTCACGAGCATGAGGCTTCCCGGCTGCATGAGGTCGTAGACGTCTTTCGCAAAGCCGGGGTGAACGCGAATCCTTGAGCGCAGGATGTTGATCGGAAACTCCGTCACGGTCTTATCGCTGTCGATCGTAAGGACGGACCAGGCGCGCATCGGCCGACCGGGGACAACCGGGCTCTCGCCGGGAACGACACCGTCGAGCATGATGGAAAGTCCTCCCGGAATCGGCGGACCGGGAGCGATCCCAACGGGTGCCTGCCCGATGAGGACACCGTTTCGATAGACATAGAGCGTCTCGTCTCCAATGCTGAGCAGCAGTGAGACAGGGCCGGATGGACTCTTCTTAGGATCAAAGAAGGGGCGCCGATCCGGGATCGGAATGGAATTCTGATTCACGTTCGTGGAAAGCAGGATCGAAACCGGCTTGTCCGACTGCGAAGGGTAACTGCTCCGCTGGGTGATCGCGACGGTGGCGCCAAGAGCGGTCTCGGCGAAGAGCAGCTCAGAGAACTTCAGGGGAAGCCGGATGCAACCTGCCGACGCCGGATAGCCCGGAAGATCTCCGGCGTGAATCGCGATCCCTGTCCAGGTCAGGCGCTGCATATTCGGCATCTGAGCCCCTTTGTAAATACTGGACTCGTGCACCTTATTCTTTTCCAGAATCGTGAAGACCCCGGTCGGGGTCTCCTTGCCGGGACGGCCGGTGCTCACGGTCGAGCGCCCGATCTCGGTCCCGTTGCGGTAAACGTAGGCGACCTGATCATCAATGCTAACCACAACGAGGAGCGGTCCCGTCGGCGCTTTCTGCGGCTGCCACTCGAACTGGCCCGGCTCAAGTGGTGCCCGTGTCGGAACCGTCTCGGCGGCCTCTTGCTTCTTTTTCTTTTTAAAGAGCTGAGCCTGAGTTTCGATCGCGGAACTGAACAGCGCCGCGATGATTAGCAGGCTCCAGAGGGTGGAAAGCGAAGAGGTTTTCATGGGGTGGTAATGTAGAGGAAGGTCAAAAACGATACCCTATTTCACCGACTGTTGGGAAGTCGTATCTGACTGCAAACAAGCGGAAATCTCCTCACTCAACCGGCTTTCCGATCGCCCGGACCTTAAATCCGATCTCGCGAAGCTTCGCGTGATCGAGGAGGTTCCGACCGTCAAAGATCCACGCCGGTTTCACCATCGTTTCGTAGAGCGCTGCGAAGTCGAGTTCTCTGAATTCATCCCATTCCGTGATGACGAGGATGGCATTGGCACCCTCGACTGCTTCGGCGGCAGAGGCGCAAACGGAGAGTCTCGCCTCGTCTTCACTCACGCCGAGGTCACGATAGATTTTTTCAGTCTCGACCTTCGGATCATAGATCGCGAGCGAAGCCTGTTCTTCGAGGAGTCGCTTGCAGACGTCAATCGCGGGCGTCTCCCGGGTGTCGTTCGTGTCTTTCTTAAAGGCAAACCCGAGGACGGCGAGCCGCTTATTGCTCACCGTGTTGAAGAACGCCTGCACCACGGAATCAGCAAAGCGGCGCTTCTGCCATTGATTCATCGTGATGACTGACTCCCAGTATTCCGCGACTTCAGGAAGACCGAAATGACCGCAGAGGTAAACGAGGTTCAGGACGTCTTTTTGAAAGCAGGAGCCGCCGAAGCCGACGGACGCTTTGAGAAATTTGCGACCGATCCGCGAGTCCGTTCCGATCGCATTCGCGACTTCATCGACATCAGCCTCGGTCGCTTCGCACAGGGCTGAGATGCTGTTGATCGACGAAATCCGCTGCGCGAGAAAAGCGTTCGCAACGAGCTTGGCGAGTTCGGAGGACCAGAGATTCGTTCTGATAATGCGCTCCTGCGGAACCCACGCGCCATAGACATTGGCGAGGCGTTCGATTGCAGCCTGACCCTCGGGCGTTGTTTCCCCGCCGATCAAGATACGATCCGGATTTTCGAGATCGGAAACCGCCGTTCCTTCGGCAAGAAACTCGGGATTGGAAAGGACCTGATGGGCATGGCCGGAACCACTCGTCTCAAGAATGGACTTAATCGCCTCAGCGGTCCGCACCGGAATCGTGCTTTTTTCGACAATGATCTTCGGGCCGCCCGCATGCTCGGCAATCGAACGCGCGACCGACTCGACAAAGCGCAGGTCCGCCGCGCGGTGGGCACCGAGTCCGTAGGTCTTTGTCGGCGTGTTCACGCTCACGAAAATGATGTCCGCCTCTTTGATCGCCGCCTCGACGCCCGTCGTGAAAAAAAGATTTTTCCCGCGCGCAGCGGCGACAATTTCATCGAGACCCGGCTCGTAGACCGGAAGCTGATCCGAATTCCACGCCGCGATTCGCTCCGCGTTGATATCGACGACTTCGACCCTGACATCCGAACATTTATTGGCGATCATCGCCATGGTGGGTCCGCCGACATAGCCGGCTCCAATACAACAGATTTTCGTGGTAAACATGAACGATAAAAAGGGGTTCTCTGGCGTTTCAAAGCCGGATCAGCAAGTGACAGAAATGTCTCGAACCCGGCGCTTCAGTGAATCAGCAAGTCTTAAAGTATTCGATGGTCCGGTCAAGCCCTTCACTGAGATCAATCGTCGGTTCCCACCCAAGGTCTTTCCGCGCGAGGGTGATATCCGGCTGACGCTGCAGCGGATCATCACCGGGAAGCGGGTGAAAGGTAAGCTTCGATGACCCTCCGACTTTCTGGAGAACTTTTTCCGCGAGCTCCAGCATCGTGAACTCACCGGGGTTGCCGATGTTCACCGGCCCGGTTTGAGAAGGATGATTCATGAGCCTGACAAAGCCCTCAATCAAGTCATCGACATAACAGAACGACCGCGTCTGGGTGCCGTCGCCGTAAATCGTGATGTCCTCCCCTCGGAGCGCCTGCATGATGAAATTGGAGACGACGCGCCCGTCATCCGGGAGCATCCTCGGGCCATAGGTGTTAAAAATTCTCACGACGCGGATCTCGACTCCATTCTGGCGATGATAGTCAAAAAACAAGGTCTCAGCGCAGCGCTTGCCCTCGTCGTAACAGGCGCGAATTCCGATCGGATTGACGCTTCCTTTGTAACTTTCCGGCTGAGGATGGATCTCGGGATCTCCGTAAACCTCCGAAGTCGATGCTTGAAAGACCCGTGCTTTGACTCGCTTCGCAAGACCAAGGCAGTTGATCGCCCCCATCACCGAAGTCTTCGTCGTTTTAATCGGGTTGAACTGGTAGTGCGGCGGCGAGGCCGGGCAGGCAAGGTTGTAAATCTGATCGACCTCGAATTTGAAGGGATCGATCACGTCGTGGCGGACGAGTTCGAAATACGGATTCGAGAGGAGGTGCGTGATATTTTGCTTCCGTCCCGTGAAAAAGTTATCAAGGCAGACGACCTCATTGCCTTCCTTGAGAAGTCGCTCACAAAGATGGGAGCCAAGAAACCCGGCTCCTCCGGTGACTAAAACGCGCTGCATGATGGGAATGGGGTCAAAACGGCGAAAAACCTCCGCTCGTTGAGGACTAGAGATCTGGACA
The DNA here is from genome assembly GCA_964583035.1 of uncultured Akkermansia sp. Classification (GTDB taxonomy): domain Bacteria; phylum Verrucomicrobiota; class Verrucomicrobiia; order Verrucomicrobiales; family DEV007; genus Arctic95D-9. The sequence continues at coordinate 25,334 of CAZOUP010000006.1, read as the reverse complement.
CTGCTTTCGCCCCTTTTTCAACCGCTTTCCCTTTTCTCTCAGAGGCCTTCACCGGCAATTCTAACCTCGAAAGGACTCGTCGCGGCGATCGTGCAGGCGGAATGGAATCCTGCGAAGCGCACCGCCGAGACATATACCTTGGGATGAAGCGGCGCGAGGCAGCGATGCGGCCACTCTCCGTCGAAGGCAATTTCGATCTTTCCCGGCTCCAACCCAAACCCCTCGCCGGTTGCTTTCATACGCGCTTCCTTCGCGGTCCAGGTCCAGAAAAAGGCCCGCTGCAGTGCCTCGCCCTCCAGCCCGTCGAGCCGCTTAATCTCAGACTCTCGAAAACAACGACGACTCAGCCCGGGGATGTCCACCTTTCGGTCGAACTGCTCGATATCAATCCCGATCGACGGAAGCTTCGATATCGCAAGCGCCGCCTTTTCCTCAGAATGCGAGAGGTTGAAATGGAGTTCATCCCCCACGAGATGCGGCTTTCCTTTGTCACCGAGCACAAACGCGAGCGATCCCGGATCCTGCCCAAGATGTCCTCCGAGACATTTTCGAATCATGCCACGACCCCGAATGTAGCGATCCCGGTGCACGGGAAATTTAAACGCAGCGGCGCGCTCCCGCTCCCGGGAACTGAGCCAGCTCTCCGCGAGCTGGACCGGCAGAGACGACTCCTCATCGAGATCGAATCCCGTCACTTCAATTTCGCTGTCGGCCAGAGCTTGCATGAATTTTTAATCATCAGGCTTTCGCTATCAGCCTGGCCAAATCTCAATCGCGATTTTCACGACCCCGGCGAGAAGCACCGCCACCGACGCCCAGCCGAGAAGAAGGACGATCGGCCTCGTCTTCGTGGGAGCAAGTCGCATCCAGGGAACACAAATCAGCCCGAGGATGACTCCGCCAATGAGTCCACCGGCATGCGCGGCATTGTCGATAAATCGCGCTCCGAGAAGACCAAAGATCGCGACGACGATGGTGCTTTGAATCAAACTCGCCTGAAGATAACCGGGAAGTTGTTTCTTAAATTTGTGTGTCACGACGAGGAGAAACCCGAGAAGTCCAAGGATACCTCCGGAAGCCCCTACCGAGACCGGAGCCACTCCTGAGTAGATGCTCGCGAGCGACCCCGTGATCACCGTGATCAGAAACACGATGCTCAAAAGAGGGGGACTCACGAGAGCAACAATGACCCGACCGAGGCTGAAAAGAGCCATCCCGTTAAAGAGAATGTGGAGGAGACTCCCATGCATCAAACCTGTCGTGACAAGCCGCCACCACTCCCCCCCGCTGAGGACCGCATCCTTCACGAGAGCGGCGCCCTGCAGTGAGGGAGACAGCGTCCCGCGCGGTGCATTCATGTCCGCATAAAACTGGAGCACGAAAACGAGGGCGAGAACTCCGACTGCCACTTTCAGAATCGTCGTCGGTCGTTTCAGCATCCAGATTTGAAAGAGCTGATCATTGACCAACTGCGAATTCAGATCCGAGAGTGAGAGCCGGTCGACCCGCTTGAGCCAGGCCGAGGCCGAATCCACGAGTGGGAAGAGACCAAAGTAGACCGCCCCGAGAAGGGCAAACATCAGAAACTCCGGCTTGTAAAAACCGAGCGCCGCCAACCCCACCGCGATCGCGAGCGACTTCACGAACCGCTTCCCATGCTCGCTGCGATAGCGGGCAAAGTCGATTGTATTGAGATGAGGCAGCCAAAACCCCGGCGTCACAATCCGGTCAAACCAGGGAAAAATGAGACCTTCCACTTTTTTCATCCCACCGACCAACTGCCTCAATTCCTCGCGCGAACCAACGATGACAACCTGCCCCGGTTCGTAGCTCTGCCCGTCCAGTTTCACATACTCGCCGACCTTCACGCCGTAGTTACCCGCCGCTCCCTCGGGGACGGCGTCGAGGAGCTTCTCATCACCCCACGGGCGATCCCGATGAATCCAATCGAGAAACCAGACCTCATCCTCCTTCCAGAAATCGAGAAGACGGGGACGAGCTGGCGTGAATTCGGGGGAGTCGTCAGACATAGCGGTATCTTAAATGGGCTTCGCGTCGGAGAAAGGAAGAATCCACCTTAGAGGATTGTTTTTTTGAACACTTTTTTATTGCAAAGTAGGGTAAACTGTCTTTTTATGTTCAAAATGACAGTTTTTAAATCATTAATCCACTCCGCCGTTCTCATTGCGTGCCATTTTCCGCTCACCCCCCTGCTCGCGGCGGAGGGAACGCCGCCTCGCTCGACGCCGCCTCTTTCCGCAAAGACATCCCCGACAGAAAAATCAGAACCGCTCCTCCGCATTCTTAACCAGGCGAATCTCGAAAACTTAACGCGAATCCCCGGAATCGGTCCATCCCGCGCCGCGACGATCCAGAGATACCGCCCGCTTCGAGAACTCGACGAACTGCTTCTCCTTCCCGGCTTCGGAGAACGAACCGTCACAAAAATTCTCGCTCATCTCAGCGAGGCGCCTGCGTCCACCTGATTTGCGTTCTCGACGACCGCGAGGCGACTGACTACCTTCGCCATCTCAGCCATGAAGTCGTTTTCCCTTACTTTCACATTCGCATTCGCATTTTCTCTACTCACCGCCTCCGCCGCGGCGCCCAACATCATTATTATCCTCGCCGATGATCAGGGCTTCGGCGATGTCTCAGCGCTGAATGCTGACTCGAAGATTCCGACACCCCACATTGACCGCATCGCTGACGAAGGCATCATCTTTTCGGACGCCCACACTTCCTCCTCAGTCTGCACCCCGACGCGCTATTCCCTCCTCACGGGTCGTTATCACTGGCGCACCCATCTCCAAAAGGGAGTCCTCGGTGGTTTTTCCCCTCCCCTCATTGCTCCGGACCGGCTCACCATCGCCGGACTGCTGAAAGAACAAGGCTACTACACCGCCTGTGTTGGCAAATGGCACCTTGGATTCGATTGGCAGATGAAAGACGGGAGCATCGCCAACGACGAGGGCAATTTCTCCGGTGGCTTCAAAGGAGGCTGGGAGGTCGATTACAAAGCCCCGATTCAAAACGGCCCCGTCGATGTCGGATTTGACACCTTCTTCGGCATCAGCGCCTCCCTGGACATGCCTCCCTACGTTTACATTCAGGACCGCATCGCGACCGAGGAAGCGACCGTCGAAAAAGCCTTTCACCGCCCCGGCCCGGCCGGAGCCAAATTCGAAGCCGTCGATGTCCTCCCTGACATCACCGCCAAGACCGTCGAAATCATCAACGCGCGTGCCGCGGGATCGAAGGAAGGAAATCCCTTCTTCATCTACTTCCCACTTAACGCCCCGCACACCCCCATCGTCCCGCCCGAAGAGTGGCTCGGAAAAAGTGGAATCAATATCTATGCCGACTTCACGATGCAAGTCGATCACTGCGTCGGTCAGGTCCTCGCCGCGCTCGATGAAAATGGAATCGCGGAGAATACCCTTATCGTTTTCACGACCGACAACGGATGCTCACCCCAGGCCAACTTTGAGGAGTTGGAAGCCTCCGGGCACAAGCCGAGTTACATCTACCGGGGACATAAAGCTGATATTTATGAGGGTGGCCATCGCGTTCCTTTCGTTGCCCGCTGGCCGGATACGATAGCCGCCGGTTCCAAGTCCGATGCGCTCATCAGCCAGGTCGATTTCCTCGCCACTGCAGCGGAAATCGCAGGAGCAGACATCCCCGAAAAGCAGGGTGAAGACAGTGTTTCCTTTCTCCCGCTCCTTGCGGATGCGAGCGCAGCACCCACGAGAACCGCGATCATCACTCAATCGATCAACGGCAGCTTCTCGGTGCGTGACGACCATTGGAAGCTCGCGCTTTGCCCTGGCTCCGGTGGTTGGAGCGATCCCCGCCCCGGCAGCGTCGACATGTCAGGCTTGCCGCCGGTGCAGCTTTTCGATCTTGAGGCTGATCCCGGGGAGCAAACAAACCTTGCTCAAAAAAATCCTGACCGGGTCAAAAAAATGACCACCATGCTCCAGTCAATGATCGATACAGGAAGAACTACTTCCGGCCCGCTACTGGAAAACGATGTGCCCGTGGAAATGATCAAGCCGGTTCCCCAGCCCCGGAAAAAGAAGGCGTAATTGGAAATCGATCTTCACCTCTCCAGTAGCTCGCTAGTGCTGACTTTGCTCGATGGCTCCTTTGAGCAAAATCACGGCCCCGAAGATGATGAGGGCGAGCGAACTCCCGCGAGTGATGAACTGGCAGGGCTTCTCCCCCGCTCCTTTTTTAACCCAGTGGAGAATCTGATTCGCAAGGAGCCAGAAGAGAATCGTTCCGGTGAAAACGAGGCCCGCAAAAATGAGGTCAGCAAGCAGGTCGAGCCTCCCGCGAACGACGTGGAAGCTCGTGAGGATGAACGCAAAGGTCGCGAACGGGATGGGATTGAAGAGAGTCATCGCAAAACTCTGGGTAAAACCTGCAGCAAGCCGTTTCGGACAGCTTCCCGTCGGGACCACGCTCACGGGGTTTCTCAGCCCTCTCCATCCGAGAATGACGAGAAAAAAACCGGCACCCAACTGACAAACGGCGCGGTAGTCATTCAGCCATTGCGCGATTCCATTGAGACCGAAAAGAACGCAGAAGGAAACGATGGCATAGGCAGACGCCATTCCGAAGGCGGCCATGATCCCGGGGAACCGATCGGATTCGACATTCTTTCGCAGGCACATCAAGCCGACTGGACCAATCGGCGCGGCGTTCAAGACGCCGATGATCAGTGCCTTCCAGACTAGATCTGCGGTCATTGGGAGCAATCATGCTTCAAAATTTCTCCTTACGTATTCTGAAAATCGTCGCAATTTCGTCACTTATATTTTTCTTAGTCTCAGTGAGGTATTTCAGACTCGCCAGATCGATGGACTCTGGCACTATCCTCCGATGCGAATTTTTCTCCTCCTGACTTTTTCCCTCTTCACCGATGCGATGGCGGATGGTCCGGAGGACAATAACCCGATGACAGTTCGCCAGGTTCCACCACCGGGGCTCGAAGTGACTCCGGAGCAGCGGGAAAAACTGGAGCGCGGCCTCGACGCTTTGCAGCGGAAAATCGAGACGATTCGTTCCAATGAGGAACTCGCCGCCGGGGTCGTTTCCTACCTCCCCGATGTCGAGGTGTGCTACAAGGCAGTGCGGGATGCCCTCGCTCATGATGAATTTTTTAAGCCTGCTGAGATCGATTTCGCGCTCAGCCACCTCAAGCTGGGCATGGAGAGAGCGGATCAACTCAACCGGGGCGAGACACCGTGGCTCAGGGAAGCCGGTCCCGTGATTCGGGGTTTCCGCTCCCGCATCGACGGCTCGGTGCAGCCTTATGGACTGGAGATTCCTCCGGGTTATGATTTTGCCCATCCTGCTCCCACACGCCTTGATCTCTGGTTTCACGGCCGGGGGGAAACGCTGAGCGAAGTGACGTTCCTGCAACAGCGCCGCACCGGCAAGGGGGGTAAAATTTCACCCGAAGAGGCGATCATTCTCCACCCCTACGGTCGCTATTCAAACGCGAATCGTTTCGCCGGGGAAACCGATGTCTTCGAGGCCCTGGCGCATGCCAAACACGACTACCGGATCGATGATGCCCTAATTCTCGCCCGGGGCTTTTCAATGGGCGGCGCGTCCTGCTGGCATTTAGCGGTTCACTTTCCCGAACTCTGGGCAGCGGCTCAGCCGGGCGCGGGGTTTTCGGAGACCGCTGATTTTCTGAAGACTTTTCAGGGGGAAACGCTGAACCCAAGCTGGTGGGAGAAAAAGCTCTGGCGCTGGTATGACGCAACCGACTGGGTCGAGAACCTTTCTCAAGTGCCAACCATCGCCTACAGCGGGGAACTCGATCGGCAAAAGCAGGCGGCGGATATGATGGTCAAAGCGGGGAAAAAAGTGGGCCTCGATCTGGTTCATCTCATCGGGCCGGAGACAGAGCACCAATTTCACCCGGATACCTTGAAGGAGATCGAATCGCGACTCGCGAGGATTGTTTCAGCGCCCTCGCCCAAGGTTCCAGAGCAATTGCGCTTCACCACTTACACCCTTCGCTATCACCAACATCACTGGATTCGGGTCGAAGGCCTCCGCGAGCACTGGGAGAGATCCCATCTCGAAGCGCATCGCACCGCAAGCAACGAGATCACCATCTCCACTGAAGGAATCACCGCCTTTTCGCTCGATTTTGGTCCCGGCGAATGCTGGATCAATCCCATGGAAAAACCGGTCATCAAGATTGATGGGGAAACTCTGAATCCCGCCGGGGTTCGATCTGATCGATCCTGGAGAGCGGGGTTTATTCGAGTAAATAACCAATGGTCACTTAAACTAAAGCCGGTGGGTGTAAACACCGCGCTCCGTAAAAAACCAGGCCTGCAGGGTCCGGTCGATGATGCTTTCACCGATAGTTTCCTCATGGTGTCGCCGACCGGAAAGCCACAATACGACCTCGTTGGCGAATGGACCTACGCCGAGCGGACCCGTGCCCTCGTGCACTGGCGAAAACAGTTTCGAGGCGATGCGAGAACTCAATCAGCGGACGATCTCAGTGAGGAGGAAATCGCAGCGCACCATCTCGTTCTCTGGGGAGATCCTTCGAGCCAACCTCTGATGCAACAGATGCTGGAAAAAATGCCCGTTAGCTGGAATGAGAAGACGATTGAAATCAACGGAGAATCTTTTGATGCAGCGCATCACTCTCTCATTCTCATTTATCCGAACCCTCTAAATCCGGATCGCTATGTCGTCTTTAACAGCGGCTTCACTTATCGGGAATACGCCTACCTGAATAACGCGAGACAGACTCCGAAACTCCCCGACTGGGCTGTGATCGATCTCCGGGAGCCTCCGGGAACCCGTTTTCCCGGCAAAGTCGTTGCCGCCGGATTCTTCGATGAAGAGTGGCAGGTGAAGCCGGGGCCGTGACCGCGCCCAATAATAGTTCTTTCACGTAGCTGACTTACGTGATATAATTTCCATAATTATCAGGATTTAATTATGGCTGCTATCTTCATTCTAATCATGTCATCCGTGACTGGTGCTGTCGGTTGGTGGGTTGGCGAATTTTTCGGCTTCGTGCCCGCTCTCGTCATTAGCACGGTCGCCAGCGTCATTGGCGTTTACTACGGCCAGCGGATCAACCGTGAATACTTCGGCTACTAACCAAGAAGAGCCACTAGCAGTGACGCTCAAGGATGGCCCGCATCTTCCCCTCGCGAGCTTCGATGCTTTCACAAAGGGCGAACTGAACCCGCGCCCGGTTTAGATTCTGAGCATCGTAAGTCGTCTTGAAATAGACATCACCGGCGAGGTAGTCAGCGAAAAAGCGCAGCCCGAGTTCGAGGGTGATCAACCGCACCGAATCGAAGAGATACTGCCGATCAACCTCGGTGAGGAACCCTTTTGCTTCCGCGAGGTATCCTTTCACCAGCGCCTCGAAAAGATCCAGATCGAGAAACACCTCGCCAAGGTCGCTTGTTTCCTCACCCGCCGGATTGCATCCGCTGCGAACTGCATCACCAAAATCATAGTGAATGAGACCGGGTTTCACGGTATCGAGATCGACGATGCAGGTCCCCTTACCGGTCAGCTTATCGATCATCACATTAGTGATTTTGGGATCCCCGTGAATGGGCCGCAACTGAAGCTCTCCTCTCGAAAGCGCTGATTCCAGAATACCGACAAAATCGCGACGCGCTTCGACAAAGCGACTCAAGCGGGTTGCTTCGGACGAGGCGGAAAGGCGCTCTTTTGCCCCTTCCGATTTCAGCACTTCATCATACTGACTGAGATACGCGGGCGCGATGTGAAAACCGGGCAAGGTGTCTTCCAATTCATCAATCGGAAAATCCGAGATGATCCGCTGAAAATGACCGAGGACCCGTCCGGCCTCAAGGGCATGCTCAGGCACGCTGACTTTTTCGTAGCTCGTCGTGCTCGCGATGAGCGAGAGCGCCCTCCAATATTCCCCCTCTTCATCAACGACGTAATCGCCCCCGCCTTTCGTGGGGATGACCCGGGGGAGTTGCCAGATGCGATCCGCGTCTTCCGCCTCCTCTTCGATGCGGCGGTGGGCGTGATCGGTCACCACTTTCATGTTCGCCATCACTGCGGCCGGATCTTTAAAGACCGCCCGATTGATGCGCTGGAGAATATATTGCTCCTCCGAAAAGGTAGTCCGCAGGATGACCCTGTAGGTGTCATTGACATTCCCCGCCCCGATTGGGTGAAGCGCGACGAGACGACCGGGGACATCAAACTGGGTGGCGATCGATTCAGCAATCATAGAGAAGGAGAGTAAGGCAGTTGTCAAATCCCGTAGCCAACCATGGAATCCCCCGCGTCGTGCCCGGCGATGTCCTCCAAAGTCGTCTTGCGAAGCGCCTCGTTGATTCCTGCTTCAGCACGGCAGAGGTAATAGGTAATCCCGGCCGCACCATCGAAAGTGGGAAAATCGCCTGCATCGACGAGCTGGACGAGTTCGCCATCAACCGTCTCGATAATTTCAGCGAGCGTGATGAGGCGGCTTTCACGATTTAATCGATAGCCTCCCCCGACACCACGCTTGCTGCGGAGCATCCCTGATTTCTTCAGGACGAGTAGAATCTGCTCTAAAAATTTAATCGGAATTTTCCCTGTTTCCGCCATCTCCTGCGCCTGCATCGTTCGATCAGGCGCCATTCCGGCGAGAATCGTCATCGCGCGAATCGCGTAGTCGGCTTTTCGGGAAATTTGCATGGGTCAGGAAACGTAATTGAAAAGCTCGCCCAGGGCAAAGCGACGCTCCCCGCCCCTCGCGAGGAGAACCCGCTCAAGAGCATTCTTGATTTTCATCTGAATGTTACGAGAGACCTGTCGCCCTTTTCTGGCCTTTTGGACCTGCTTGTGAGTGAGCTGTTCGGTGCTCGCCGCGACCAGTTCATGATTTGCCAGCGCCAAGTCATCCATGAGAGCATCGATCGGCTGGATACCATGGTCACGTTTTTCGCCAGTAGGAACAGAATCCGTCATTTGCGTAATTCGTCGCTTCGCTGCGCAATTTGTAGATTGCCTCGCATTATCATCTCGCTAATCGTTGGCTCACCTTATGACAACCCGTATTTTACTCACCACGACGAGTTATCAGGACACTCCCGGTCCTCATCACGAACTCCTTGAATCTCAGGGATTCGAAATCGTAAGGGCGCGCGGGCCGCTCCCTGAAGCGGAAATGCTGGAACTCGCCGGTGAGTTTGATGCCTTTCTCTGCGGAGACGATGCCATCACTCAAGCTGTCATCGAAAAATCTCAGCCCCGCCTCAAGGTGATCAGCAAATACGGCATCGGACTCGACAAGATCGACGTCGAATTCGCAAGCTCGCAGAAGATCCCGGTCCTCAACACGCCGGGAGTAAATCACACCACGGTGGCGGAACACACCTTCGGGCTGCTCCTGAGCATCACTAAGAAAATTCACGAGAACGGGATCGATGTCGTGAATGGAAAATGGCAGGCCGGCTGGAAAAAGCCCGTCGGTCACGAGATTCTCGGCAGCACCATGGGAATCATCGGCCTTGGCCGCATCGGCAAGGAAGTCGCAACGCGGGCGAAGGCGTTTGGCATGTCGGTGATCGCCTACGATCCCTACTTTGATGAAGCCTTCGCCGCAGAGCATGGCGTGACCCGTTGCGAAACGATGGATGAAGTCCTCACCGGTGCCAACGTCGTGAGCCTCCACTGCTTTCTCGATGAAAAAACCCGCGGCATGATCAACACCGCAAAGATCGAAGAAATGCAGGACGGCGCGATTGTCCTCAACTGCGCCCGCGGCGAACTCGTCGAGACCGCCTGCATCGCTGCTGCTCTGGAAAGTGGGAAACTCGGCGGCTACGGTGCCGATGTTCTCGATGAAGAACCTCCGGCGACTGACCATAAACTGTTCACCGCTCCCAACTGCCTCATCACGAGCCACATCGCCTCGCGAACCTACGAGAGCGTTGCCCGGCAGGCACTTCGGTCGACTCATAATCTCATCAACTACCTCAACGGCGACAGCGACTTCATTCAAGCGAACCGTTTCTAATTTCTATCTTCCCTACCCTATCTTAACATGGCTCTCCCGATCAAACCCTCCTCCGACGTCGCCTTCGACTGCATCTCCATGGGCGAAGTGATGCTTCGTCTCGATCCCGGCGAAGGCCGCATCCACACGACCCGTCATTTTTCAGCCTGGGAAGGTGGTGGCGAATACAACGTCACTCGCGGCCTCCGTCGCTGCTTCGGCCTCCGCACCGCCTGCGTCACTGCCTTTGCCGACAACCCGGTGGGCCGCCTCGTCGAAGACTTCATGCTCCAGGGAGGAGTCGATACCCGCTTCGTGCACTGGCGCGACTATGATGGAATCGGCCGCGAAGTCCGGAACGGCCTCAACTTTACCGAACGCGGTTTCGGCATCCGTGGTGCCGTCGGCTGCCCTGACCGCGCCAACACCGCCGCGAGTCAGCTCAAGCCTGGTGATATCGACTGGGAGGACGTCTTCGGGAACCACGGGGCGCGCTGGTTCCACACCGGCGGTATCTTCGCCGCGCTCAGTGAAACTGCGGCCGAACTCACGATCGAGGCATGCCGCGCCGCGCAAAAGCATGGCACGATTGTCAGCTACGACCTGAACTACCGCCCTTCCCTTTGGAAAGCCATCGGCGGACAGGCGAAAGCACAGGAGGTCAACCGCGAGATCGCCAAATACGTCGATGTCATGATCGGAAACGAAGAAGACTTCACCGCTTCACTCGGCTTTGAAGTCGAAGGGGTCGATGAAAACATCCGCGGGATCGACGTCGCCAACTTCAAGCGCATGATTGAAACAGCGGTGAAAGAGTTTCCAAATTTCAAAGCCACCGCGACGACCCTTCGCGAAGTGCACACTGCCACGGTGAATGACTGGGGCGCGATCTGCTGGCACGATGGTGAATTCTACGAGGCAGACCAGTTCCCCGAACTCGAGATCATGGATCGCGTCGGTGGGGGCGACAGCTTCGCCTCCGGATTCGCCTTCGGATTCCTTGAGCACAATGACCCCGCGAAAGCCGTCAATTATGGAGCCGCTCACGGAGCCCTCGCGATGACGACTCCCGGCGACACCACGATGGTATCTCAAGCGGAAGTCGAAAAAATCATGAGCGGCGGCGGTGCCCGCGTCGTTCGATAGCCGGTCTGGGTTCAGGCACTTTTGCCGTCACGATCGATCGGAGGATACGCTTCCGGATCAATGTGAGAGAGAACGTCATAGACACCGTTTCTCTCGACCTCGATGAGAGAATCGTCGTCCTGAAGAAACCCTTTGAGAATTTCCTTCACTCGCGGATGCCTCTCAGCATTGGCGGTGAGCGACTCCGAAGCAAAAATCGGGAGCATTTTATAAAGCGGCTGATAATCCTCAGGGACATCAACGCCCTCAGGGTTTTCCGGTGCCTCTTGAAACCGGAACGAGAGCACCACCCTCCGGACCGCATGCTCAGAACCGGAGGCATAGAAGAAGCCCCACAGCATGTCGATCGTCGATTCCTTGTCGAGAGGCATTTCGAGGATCTTTTTTGTCTCTAGCTTCTGCTCATCGTATTGCTTGCCGAAGAGACTTTTCATGATTTCATCCGCCTCGGAAGTGCGGGAATAAAGCATCGCCGTATGCAGAACCTGTTTCCGCTCTCCGGAAAGTCCGCTGAGGGAGTCATACCACCCGGCGATCATATTACGGTTGTCTCGAATGACCTGGCTGAGAAACGCAATCAAGGCCGGCTTCGCATATTCATTATCCAACGTTCCGTCCTCCGCCCAGTCTTTCAACTGACTCACGAAGCGCTCCGGCGCCGGATTCTGATAGTAGTATTCCAGCCAATCCCTTTCCTCATCCGCCTCTTTCTCTTGCGAAAATACACCGGAACCGGCGAACGGGAGAATGATGGAAAAAAGAGCTAAAATTAGGGGAGGAGGTCTCATCACGGTATAGAATCACAAAATACGACAGTTCTGCCAGCCGGAATGTTGATTTTCCGCTTGAATTACTTCGTATCTGGATACATTCCCCTTCCTATGGCGAAAAAGAGTTGGATCGAACGAAACAAGCGTAAAGCGCGTACTGTGAATAAGTATGCGAAGCTTCGTGCAAAGCTGAAAAAAGAGCGTGACTACGAAAGTATCACCCTACTTCCACGCGATGCCAGCCCGACTCGTGTCGTCAATCGCTGCGAAGTGACCGGACGCCGTCGTGGATTCCTTCGTCGGTTCAAGATGTCCCGCATTACCTTCCGCGAGCTTGCCTCACACGGAATGATCCCCGGCGTGACCAAGTCCAGCTGGTAGCATTGCACCATTTTAAATTTAATCGCCAAAAGCGGGGCCTTCACAGCTCCGCTTTTTTCGTGCCCCGGGAGAAACGCTTGCAAAGCTCCGTCTGAGATCGAAGATTTTAAGCATGCCTCTCTACGAATACATCTCTTCAGACAAAGAGAAAGGCTGTCGGATTTGCTGCAAAGGCTTCGAGATCCGGCGCCCTGTGACACGGCCTCCCATGGAGACGTGCCCGCTGTGTAAGGGGCCGCTCAAAAAGCTCGTTTCCCGCGGCATCACCTCCCCGAAGATCACAAAGCCGCTCTCGGTCACCGACGCGAAAAAGGCTGGCTTTACCGTTCTCGAAAAACGGGACGAAGGCACTTACGAGAAACTCTAGGTCACGGCACCCCTGCGTGGCAACCGCTCTCCCTGCCATGAGCCATTGTGTCCAGAAAGCAACTCAGTTCGCATTGCCCGCTGGCGCGATGATGAGCCTTCCTCCCTCGACCTTCAACTCGCCAATCTTGTCGAGGTATGGCTTAAGCTCGGGCTCAGATGCCGCCTCTTTGAGAATATTCTCTTTACTCAGTTCACTCATGAACTGAGCCGGAACGGGACTACCCCCGATCGAGATCCCATCAATAAAAAGGGCCGGCTGCCCCCCTTGCATCTGCGCTCTCAAAGTCACTTCACCGTTAAAGAACTTTCCGGCAATCGCATCCGAAAGGAACGATTCAGGAATATTCAGATCGTCAATGTTGACACTCACTTCACTCGTCAACTGGTCCCCCTCAATCGAAACCACCATCGAATCAGAAAGAGCACTGAACTTGGGATGATTCGCGATAAGCGCATTGATGTCATCCGCAGTGAGTTCGAGAGGTCCCGTGACATCACCATTTTCCATCGCCGTTGAAAATTCGTCAAAACGCATCACCGCGCTCTCGATCGTCGCCGGAGCGACAAGCGGCTTCTCAAGTTCAACGGGCATCTCCGAGGTGCTGCTTTCGACAAAATTGACGACCGCCTTCTTCGCATAGTTAAACCCGACGACTCCGAGAATCGCTCCAATCACAAGAACGGCAAGGCAACCAATACCACATCCCATCCCCCACTTTTTCCCGGAACTGGATGGTGGCTTCCCCGAAGTATCCGGAGTCGTGTAGGGAGAAGATTCCGGCTGAAGAGGTGGAGGCGTGTCACTCATTATGACCGAACATAACATGACTCAACCGCTTCTGAGTAGCCAAAATTTCGATTCATAAATCAACCAAAGTCTTCGGGGTGAGAAGTTCCATGAGTAGCCCCGTATTCCAATCCACCTCGCCCCAGAACTCGACTTCGAATTCGATGCGAGCAACCGCGAGCGTCGGAAACTCCGCCAGACCCGGATCTGAAGTGAGCTTTACCGAGGCTTCGTGCATCCCCGGATTATGACCAAAAATGAGAACCGTCCCGAGTTTTTCATCCAGCTTCTGCACGCATGAAAGGATTGTCCGGGGGGAAGCCAGATAGAGATCGCTCTCAGTTTCGATCTTCGACGGGGAATACCCAAGCCCCGCTGCAATGATCACGGCAGTACTTCGGGCACGGAGCGCCGTGCTCGACAAGAGGTGATCAGGTATCACACCTCGCTGCTGCAGCGCCGCAGCCATCTTCGGAGCATCTCGCTCTCCCCGATCATTCAGCGGGCGATCATGATCAGACTTACCGGGAGAATCCCAGCTCGATTTAGCGTGACGGATGAGAAGGAGTTGCTTCATGGGAATAAAATCTGAGCAGCTATACCCCTAATCCCTCTCCCCTGTCTACGCCAATTCACCGTCTTGACACATTGAAGCTCACTACGCATTTTTCCCAGCTATCACTCCTTTCTAAACGATGAAATTCGCTACCCTCCTAATCGCCGCTTTCGCCTTGCAAACCGCTTCACTCCAGTCCGAAAACTGGCCGAACTGGCGGGGGCCATTTTTCAACGGTTCCAGTGAAGAATCGGGCTACCCCGCTGTGTTTTCGAAAACCGATGGAGTCGCCTGGGTCGCAAAACTTCCCGGAGAGGGTGCCTCCACTCCCGCCGTTTGGGACGATGCTGTTTTCCTGACCTCAATCGATGAGTCCGAGGAGGGAATCGTCGGCATTCGTCTCAGCGCGGCGACCGGTGACATCGTCTGGTCAAAGAAATTCGGCGATGGACTTCGTCACGATGAGCGAAGCACCTTCTCTGGAAGTTCCCCCGTCACCGACGGCAAAACCGTCTACTTTTTCAGCGGAGCGGGAGACCTCGCCGCCTACGATTTCGACGGCAACCAGCTCTGGTATCGCAACATCGAAAAAGACTACGGCGAGTTCGCCTTTCAGTGGACCTTTTCGAGCTCCCCTCAACTCCACGATGGTATTCTCTACCTGCAGGTTCTGCAACGCGACACCCCCGTCAACGGTCGTGGCAATACGGACGGCCCCATCAAGTCATTCCTTCTCGCGATGGATCCATCGACCGGGAAAACGATCTGGCAACACATCCGACCTTCCGACGCCGTGCAGGAATCCCTCGAAGCCTTCTCGACCCCAATTCCAATCCTCCACCGCGGTCGCCCCGAACTGCTCATCTCCGGAGGCGACTGCCTTACCGGACATGATCCCGCGACCGGCGAAGAACTCTGGCGTTGGGACACTTACAATCCCGAAAAAATTGGGCACTGGCGTCTCGTCCCCTCCCCTGTTTACGGTCAGGGCACCATTCTCATCTGCGCCCCGAAGGGTGATCCCATCTACGCGATCAAAGCCGGTGGCGAAGGTTTCATGGGAGACCTCGACGAAATGTGGGTTTCAGAAGGCAAGGAAATCACGGCTGATGTTCCCACTCCCCTCTTCTACGACGGCTATTTTTATGTTCTCAATGGCCGGAACAAGTTTCTGAGTTGCATCCACCCCGGCAGCGGCAAAGTCGTCTGGAGCAAAGCCATCGATGGTAAGGTCAAACTTGAGGCATCGCCCACCGGGGTTGATGGCAAAATCTATCTCCTCAGCCATCTCGGCGAGGTCTTTGTCTTCAGCGCCGGCCCGGATGGCGGAGAACTCCTTAACAGCACCACCTTCGGCGAATCGCAGAGCGTGAACATTCGTGCCTCGATCGTTCCGGCGAACGGAACCCTCTTCATCCGCACCGACGACGAACTCTACGCGATCAGAAAGTAGTCAGTTCCCCTTGAGGATTTCGATGGCTTTGCGTCGCATCCGGCGCATCGACCACTCGACCGTGTAGTCCTCCAACTTTTCCATGGGGACCCAGGCAAGGTCGTGCGACTCCTCGCTCACGACATACTCATCGCTGCCGCACTGGCGCAGCAGGAACCTCACATCGTAGTGGAAATGCGACGGCTCATCCTTTCGGGCCGGGATTCCGTGGATATCGAGATCGAGAATTTCCGGAGTCACCGCTTCCAGTTCTGAAAGCCCCGTTTCCTCCAGCCCTTCCTGCAAAGCCACCGCCATGACATCATGGTTCCCATCGGCGTGGCCACCTGGCTGCAGCCAAATATTCAGCTTACGATGATGGGTCAGGAGCGTGTTTTTTTCGCTCAAATCCACGATCCACGCCGAACCTGTGACATGCCCCTCTTGCAAACTGCGCTCAAAACAATCAGAGTTCCGCTCCACGAAATCGATGAACTGATTCGTTCGATCCTCTTCGCCGGGATGGCGTTTACCATAACGGCGGAGGAGTTCAAGGAGGGACTCACGATGCATCGCGAACCCTAGCCGGATACCGCAATTTGAAAAGAGCGAAGGGCTCTCAGTCAAAATAGCGCTTCAGGACTGCCTGCTCATCAGGGAGCAATGAGTCTTTCCAAACCGCATCGCCACCGGACCCTTTTGAGTCAACCGCCCCACCCTGTTGAATCGCCGTCGCAACAGGATCTTCTTCGTGTTCGGTTTCTTCAATGCCAATAACGTCACCAACCGCAGCACGGGAAAGATCATCATTCGAAACCGACTCGATCCGGCTTGTCCTCAAATCGTCCTGGTCTCCATAAAAGATTGGAGCATCGCCGCGGCCTCGCTGCACCCCTCCATTGCCGGGATTCATCCCCGCAGTTCCCGCAACCGGCATCTCCCCTTCCCCAAGCGGCTTAAGACCTTCGAGCGAACCAAGACGCTGTGCGCCTTCCCCCAACTGCTGCTGCAATTGTTGCAGCTGTTCCTTCGAGAGGCTTTTCAGCGTCGCTTCGCCTAACTCCGAAGGGTTCATCTCACTAAGCTGTTTCGCGAGGGCTTCATTCAGAGAGAGGCCATTCCCTTCGAGACTTTCGAGCGCCTCGGAAAGTTCACGCATCAACATTTCCCGACCTTCCTCTGATAACTCCGTCGAGAAAGTTCTCAGCGCCTCAAGACTTCGCTCAATCGCCGCCATGTCGCGCGCCAAATCGCTAATGTCGCGACCCAGAGAATCCTTGAGCGTGTCCGATGCTTCGAGGCTGGAATGACTGAACCATTCCTCCTCCGGCTGATTTCTCAGCTCCTCAATCTGTTCCGCGATTTCCTCGAGACTCTCCGGTTCGATGAGCTCTTCGGCGTCCAGAACCTCAAGCCAATCTTCAACCTGTTCCCAGTTGCGCGGCTCACTCGTGATATCAGGAAGATCAGGGCCTGCCGCCGGAAGTGGAACAAACCAAGCCGCGCCGACAATGATGAGCGCGGCGAGAGACGGGACCAGAACTTTAGCCCCCCGCCATCCCGGCAAAGCGGCTTTCCGATCGCCCTTCATCGCCGGAGGCCAGGGCATTGCGCCCTCTAATGCCGCAGCGAGTCGACTGTTAAGCTTCCATCGATCATCAAGACGGACGAACGCGTCACTCCGACTCACGAAATACCGTCGACTCCAGATCCAGGCCGCCAGCGCAGCAATGAAGAGCGAAGTCGCCACGAAGATGGCAAAATTTTCTTTGGTAAAACGAGCCTCATCCTGCGTCCGAAACCAGAGAATCAATGCCGAAAGAACCAAAAATCCGGCTAAAAGAATCCAGTTCAACCGCTCGATCCACCATCCCAGATTGATCCGTCGCTTCACCCGGGAAGCTTCCCCGATCCAGAAGGACTCACTGTCGGCTGCACTCATGACCTGAAACTAACGTTTCGGAGGCGACAGAGCAAGTCTCACGGCCCCACTTTACCCGGATGATTACCGCTTCATGCGATGTCGCTGAATCCAGTCCTGCATCGATTTTCCGGTCGCGTCGAGTTTTGACTTCAGCATTTCAGCTGAGATAGCCATCCCGCCGGCTCCGATCACGATATCCTGCTCAGCACGATCATTGGTCGCCACCGTGATATCGAACTTCGACGCATACTTGATCGCAAGGCGTTCGATAACATCATCGGCTGTTTTTGATGCGCTCGTGTAAAAGATTTGGAGTCCCCCGGGAGAGCGCTCGTCCTGCGTCGTCGTTCCCCGGCCGTCAAAAACGACGACCACTTGATCACCAGAGAAATCCCGATAGCTTTCAAGGCGGCTGATCAACTCCGCATGAGCACTTCCCCGGCTACGGCGATGCATTTCGAGCAGATCCGACCAGGCATGAATGATGTTATTCCCGTCCACCAATAAAAATGACGGGCGTGATTCACTCATCTCGCACCGTCATTTCCGGGAATTCAAGAGACCGCAGTCTCGTTTTTCAATGAGAAGATATTACTCCTTCGACTCGGCAACGTCAGCCTCAGGAGCGGCTTTCTTTGTCGCAGCCTTTTTCTTTGCTGTCTTTTTTGCGGCGGCTTTCTTCTTCGCTGGAGCTTTCTTCGCTGGAGCTTTCTTAGCAGGCGCTGCTTTTCCAGCGGAAGCCTCAGTTGCTGCAGAAACCTCCTCTTCAGAGAGCTCTTCTTTCTTGGCCTTGGCAGGCGCTTTCTTCGCCGACTTCTTGCTCAGAGCGATGAGAGCTTTGACAGCCTCCTTCTTGCGCTTGACGTAACTTGCGCGGCGGATGCGTTTTTCGACTTTATTGTGCTGCTTACCCATAGGATGATACTCGCCATATCTGCGAGGGGCGGAAATTAAAGGGCAATCGCTTGAGCCGCAAGCGGAAATCCATAGAAAGCATCACCGGTTTCAGGGCGGCCGTTCTGGATCGTCTTCCTCTCAATCAGCTCAACCATCATCTCATGACAGATCCTCAGCATCAAAATCCCTGGCTCACCCACTCGACACGCCCTATTTATGAGAATCCCTGGATCTCAGTCAGCGAGAGTTCGGTCACTAATCCCGGAGGCGGCGAGGGAATCTATGGCGTCGTTCATTTTAAAAACCGGGCCATTGGGGTTATTCCTATCGATGAGGAAGGAAATACCTGGCTGGTGGGCCAATACCGTTACACCCTCGACAGCTACGAATGGGAAATTCCCGAGGGTGGTTGCGCCGAAGACGAAGCGCCTCTCGATGCCGCAAAGCGGGAGCTCCGCGAAGAGACCGGGATCATCGCCGGGAACATCGAGATGATCCTCGACAATGTCGCCCTTTCAAATTCAGTGACTGATGAGCGTGCCACGATCTTTGTCGCGCGGCAGCTCTCTTTCACGGATTCCAGTCCGGAGGAAACTGAGGATCTTCAGGTGAAGAAACTGTCTCTCGCCGAAGCGATTAAATGGGTACACAAAGGAGCCATCACTGATTCAGTATCCGTGATGGCTCTTTTGAAAATCGCTGCGGATCAGTAAAGAACCGGCCGCACGAGTGTTAGTTTCACATCCCTGTCATGAGACAGCCGATCGCAAGAACGATCCAGGCCGCAATCGCAAGCCAGAAAACGTAAGGAGCAATCGCTGCGATCGCAAACTGGCCGAGAATGGCAAGAATGAAGAGGATTAAGGAAACAAGAAAGAGAGGTTTTCCGGGGGCTGATAATTTCATAGTAGTTCTTTGTGGGGTTGAATTGACCGGCAAAGAATGAAAACTCAGGAAGTGATCGACAAGAAAAATTCCATATAATTTCAATAAGAATTATTCCCTGGGATTCGTGCCGTCGAGCCGACAGGAGAAACTAAATGGCTTAATCGTTCAGCTCCTTCAGCACCTCAGGATCGCGCACATCAGCCCATTCCCCTTCGAGCTCAACAGCAGCGATACGAAGTCCCGCTTTGACCTGGGCTGCTATCGCGTCAGTGAGTTCATACTCGCCGCGCGGCGACAACTCAAGTCGGGCCGTGTAATCGAAGATCACCGGAGAGAAAACATAGATGCCCGCATTGTAGTAGGGGCTGGTGGGCTGGTCCTCTCTTGGCTTTTCGATGAGATTCGTGACCATTCCATCTTCGATAAATACCGCTCCGCCTTTGCGAACATCTTCGTCGATTTTAACGGTCAGCTTGCCGTCAACGTTCTGAAATTCGACGAGCGGTGCATAGGCCTCCGCAGGGACAAGGATATCGCCGTAGCTCAAAATAAACGGGTCATGCCCGGCGAATTCTTTCGCCAACTCCACAACCCGACCGGTACCGTCCTGAACGACCTGCTCAATGTAGCTCACCTTGCATCCAAAGCTCTCCCCCTCACCGAAGTAATCGATGATCACTTCTTTGCAATATCCCACGACGATCAAGATTTCGCTAACGCCGTTGGAGACGAGGCCGCGAACGATCGATTCGAGAATCGGCGTTCCCTTGACCTGAACCATTGGCTTCGGAATCTCATCCGTCAGCTCTTTCATTCGGGTTCCCCGACCGGCGGCAAGAATCACAGCTTTTTTAATATCACTCATGGAAAATGGTAAATTAGAGGCGCTTCACGAAGTCGGCGATGCGATCAAGAGCGATCTCCAATTGGTCGTAAGCCGTCGCATAACAGGCTCGAACACATCCCTCACCGGCTGCTCCGAAAGCATCACCGGGAACCACGGCGACGTTCTCTTCTTCGAGAAGGCGAAGCGCGAACTCTTTACTCGTGAGGCCAAATTTACGAATGTCGGGAAACGCATAAAACGCCCCTCCGGGGGAAAAGCACGGGACTCCCATTTTCTCAAACCGACTCAGAAGAAGATTCCGGCGGCGAGCGTAGGCGCGGCGCATCTTTTCGACCTCGCCGGCTCCGTTTTTAAGCGCTTCGACGGCCGCGTTCTGACTCATGATGGGCGCGCACAGCATCGAATACTGATGGATTTTCATCATCGCTTCCGTCAAGGCATGTGGCGCGCAGGAATATCCGAGGCGAAATCCGGTCATCGCAAACGCCTTTGAAAATCCGTGGAGGAGGACAGTGCGATCTTTCATTCCGGGGAGGCTCGCAATCGAAACGTGTTCACCTCGCTCCATCCCTGATTCGCCTCCGTAAAGAAGCTCGCAATAAATTTCATCTGTCACGACCAGAAGATCGTGGTCGATCGCGAGTTGAGCGATTTTTTCCAACTCCTCGACGGGCTCAACCGCTCCGGTGGGATTCGTCGGAAAGTTCAACAGGATCATCCGCGTTCGATCCGTGATCTTCGCCGCGACATCCTCTGCTCTGAGAACAAATTCGTCCTCAACCTTGGTCTGCACTCCCACGGCAACACCGTAGGCGAGAGCAATGCTTGGATTGTAACTCACGTAGCAGGGCTCGTGGTAAATCACTTCATCGCCCGGATTCAGGAAGGCCCGGCACACGAGATCAAGCGCCTCGGAAACCCCAACGGTCACGAGCACTTCGCTCTTCGCCTCGTAACGGACTCCGAACTGCCCTTCGACATAGTCGGAAATACATTCCCGCAAACTGAGAAGCCCGAGGTTCGAGGTGTAGCTCGTCTGACCTTTTTCGAGGGAAAAAATCGCCGCCTCACGGATGTGCCAGGGTGCCGCAAAATCGGGTTCGCCCACACCAAGGGAAATGACATCGTCACGGCCCTGCACCAGTTCAAAGAAATCGCGAATTCCGGATCGGGGAATTCGCTTCACATGATCGGCAATTCGATCTTCGAGAGGTTTCATATTAGGCAGAAAATGGATTCGAAAAAATCCGGAATAGATCAGCAGATTGCTCTCTGATCAATCAGGGAGTGACGGGAAGACGCTCGTCTTCGTGGGTGTCGGTCGCAAGGAATCCGCTCTGCTTGTAGACCTTGAGTTGAAAGTGGGTCGCCGTCGAAACGACGCCGTCGAGGGTGCTGAGTTTCTCACTCACAAATTGAGCCACTACCCGGAGATCCGGCCCCTCAACGATCACGGCGAGATCGTAGCCTCCACTCATGAGATAACAGCTCGTGACCTGATCGAATCTGGCAATTCTTTTAGCAAGACGATCAAATCCCCCATCGCGCTCAGGGGTCAACTTTACCTCAATGAGAGCGGTGACAAGGACATCTCCGACCTTGTCCCGATCAATCACCGCGTGATATCCGAGGAGCGCCCCGTCCTCGTCCAGCTTGGCTAACATTGCCTCAACTTCTGCGGAAGTCTTTCCCAGACGTTCCGCCATTTCAGCGGCGGTGAGGCGTGCATTTTTCTCAAGTAACTCCAGAAGAGCATCCATATCGATTCCGAATCAGTTCAGTGGGTTTGTAAAAATGCCCCCGGATGAGGGCAGGGTTTAATCCCCAAAACAGATGCCGACCGACTTCGCCGCTTCGACAATCTCGCCCTGAGGATCCACCAGATTCAACTGTCTTACTGCCTCCTCAATCGGGACAGAACCGACGTGATACTGCTGGTAGCTGACCATACGCCCAAATCGCTTTTGTTCTATCAGTTTCACCGCCTTAACTCCGAAGCGGGTTGCCAAAATCCGGTCGAGCGAAGTCGGGCTTCCCCCCCGCTGAAGATGCCCGAGGGTCGTGCATCGAGTTTCTTTCCCGGTCAGATCACTGAGGTGACGCGCGACCCGGGAACCAATCCCTCCAAGGCGATGCTCCCCGCCCGTGTTGGTGTCTTCATAAAGCAGGTCCTCACCAACCGGGCAGGCCCCCTCCGCGACGACAACGAGCGCACTTCGAAATCCATTCGCTTCCCGTTTTGCGAGCGCTTCGGCGACCTTCGGATAATGAAAAGGAATCTCGGGGATTAAAATCGCGCTCGCGCCGCCCCCCATTCCTCCGTAAAGCGCGATCCAACCGGCGTGGCGACCCATCACTTCGAGGACCATGACCCGCTGGTGACTATCAGCCGTGGTGTGAAGTCGATCCAAAGCATCAACGACCGTTTGCGTCGCGGAATCAAAACCAAAGGTCATCGCTGTTGCCGCGAGGTCGTTGTCGATCGTTTTCGGGACACCGACGACAGGGAAACCTTCCTCTTCAAACTGCAGCGCCGTCGTGAGGGTTCCATCACCACCCACACAGATGAGAGCTTCGACCTCAAGATTTTTCAAGGTGGTGAACGCTTCCTCCATCAACTCCTTCGGAATTTTTCGAACCCCACCCTCGCCGACCTTACCGGAAAAGTGACCACGATTAGTAGTCCCCAGGATGGTGCCGCCAAGGCGGAGGATTCCTTCGGTCTTTTCATTCCGGAGCAACTTGTAGTTACCGGGACTGAGGAGACCTTCGAACCCCTCTTTAAACCCCACGACTTCCCATCCCTGTTGCGTCGCCGCGCCGACGACACCGTGAGTCACCGCGTTCAGTCCCGGGCAATCCCCTCCTCCATTGAGCAATCCGATTTTCATGGGGGCCAAGCAACCACCCATTCAGGGGATTGCGCAAGCTTCAGATCGTTTCAAAATCCCCGTTTGAAAAATCACCGGGGCACAAAAAAACCGCAGCAGGAAGACTGCTGCGGTCTCGTTGAAATAGTTTCTACGAAGCAGATTAGAGACTCGATTTGAGTGACTCGTATTCTGACTGGAGAGCTTCGAGTTGCTCCTGGATTTCAACCATGCGCTTCAATGAACCGGCCACTGAGCCGGTTGATTTTGCGGGAGCCGCTTTAGCAACTTTAGCCACCTTTGCAGGTTTTGGAGCATTCACTGCTGCCGGCTTGCGAGTGACTTTAGCACCCTTCTTCTTTTTCTTCGAACTCTTGCCAGGTGATGCTACTCCGGCTTTCTCCATCCAGGCTTTCACCGTGATTGGGTTGAGCTTCCATTTTGCTGCAGCTGCCGACTGACCGCCGCGGCCGTTTTCTTCGTTATGCTTCGTGATGAAGGCAACAACTTCGTCTTTTGTTTTTTGATCGTATCTGATAGCCATAATCGTATGATTCTAAGGAGGGCGCGAAGCTTAGTGGTGAAACAAATAAATTTCAATAAAGAATTTGCTTCTCGTCCTACCTCTGAGTCCTTCCGTAATACTTCGCACCATACTATGAACGTTTCACAAATCGTCTCAGTTGTATTCTTTTCTCTTGTTTCACTTCTCTCATTCTCCGTCTGGGCATTCGGAGGATCCGTTTTCCCTAATGAACCAACGATGTATGCTGCTTGTGCCATCGTTTTCCTCGGACTGGGAGGAGCTTCCCTACTACCTGCTGCGGGACGATCCGGAAGGTCGGCGCTTCAATTTTGTGCCTCCTTCGCGATCGCCTATCTCGCCTACGCCTTCATCTGGTCGGTGGCGTGGTTTTCCCTTCCCACCACTTTCGGTGAGGTCATCGGATCGTTGGTCGGTTTAGTTGCCTTTTCAGCAATTCTGATCAAATGGAACAAACTGAAAAGTTCACTTCTCGTCGCGACCTCAGTCTTATTTCTGTTCCACACCTTCGGCTACTACCTCGGAGGCTTTACTTATCAAGCAATCCAGGGACGTGGCCCCCTTGCTCTTGACCTGAACCTCTCAGGGGAGACCATCCGCCTCCTCGCAAGGCTCTCATGGGGAGCCGGTTACGGGATCGGGCTGGGGTTGGGGATCGCTAAGCTCCTTTACTTATCGCGCCAGAGCCTGGCAAGCCCATCCACACAGATCTGAGACCAGGTTTCCAGCCTGTCATGCCGCGACTGCAACTCCTCAAGGGTGAGAAACTCAAGGCTCTCGATGTTGTCTTCTCCGGCGCTCACCTGATCAGACTTCAGGGTAAAAAGATGGACCACTCCGAGGTGAACTTTTCCCACCTCATTTGAATCATCATTGATCAAACCCAGCACTTCCTGAGTGTGCTCTCCCTCGATATTGAGTTCCTCATCGATCTCCCTCTCCACCCCGACCGAGTAGGTGTCCCGATCAAGAGACGAAGCAGCATAGTCAGTGTCGTTAATGTGCCCGCCAATCCCAATCGACCCTTTTGCGGCGAGCCTTTTTTCCCCGGATTTCCCACCCCGGACATAGTGGAGAAAACGATCCTCGTAGCGGAAAATGGCATACGGGATGATTTGCTTATACGAAGGATCATCCTCGGCAAGATCACGACCGAGGAAGTGATTGTTGGCCGGATCCAGAATCGTCGGCAAGTAGTTGTCAGGCTCCAGGGAAATACCCTGAAAAGACCCCAGTTTGTCAAAGAGATCGCGTGAGATCACGAGTACATTTTCGTCGGCGTATTTGCTCATGGAAAGTTGAAAGTTTAGCGTGGGGAAAGATCGAAACGATAGTGCGTCAAACCGGAAACCTTGCTCGAGGATCTCACGACGTGGGCACCAAGCAGCTTCTCGAACATTTGGACCTCCATCCGCGCCAGGGTCGGATACTTCTCGAATAGGGATTGCAGAGGATTGTGGAATTCCTCGATGCGGAGTCCTTCCGCTTCCGAGTATTCGCAAATCGAAAAGTAGCCCTGAGCCGTTCTCGCCGCCGCGAGACGCTCGGCCCGCCCTTGAACCGACTCTCCCGTTACCTTTTCGGACAATTTCTCAGTCTGCTCACGGAAAAAGGCGAAGAGGAGTTTTTCCGCCGCATTCGGCTCGAGCTGGGTCGCCGCATCCAAAATTGCCAAACTCACTTCGTCGCTGATCGCTGGAAAAAGCGGCCCCAACTTTTCGGTGATTCGATAAGATTTCTCGGGTCGTCCCACTTCCTTAGGGCGCCTCCAGGTATCGAGATAACCCAACTTTTCGAGGGCAAGGCAGTGCTTTTTCACCCCCATGTAGCTCATATTCAACTTCTCCGCGAGTTCACCGACCGACAAGCCGGGGGAACACTTAATCAGACGAA
>CAZOUP010000005.1:0-72138 GCA_964583035.1 uncultured Akkermansia sp. | reverse complement strand
GGCCGCCGTGGATGACCCCCTGAGCCGCGAGTGACTGGCCTGCGCCGAGAGGCGAATTGGTGAGGACGACAACGGACTGACCGGCGTTCTTCAGCACATTTGCCGTCCAGAGCGCAGCGACTCCTCCGCCGATGATGACGGTGTCAGCGAGTGCTGTTCTGTTTTCGCTCACGGCAATTCAAGGCCGAAAAATTCAGCAGGATTCTGAAAGCAGATGCGTCGAACCATGTCGCCGACCATTTCCATGTCACGGGGGATTTCGCCGTTCTCGACATCGGTTCCGATGACGTTACAAAGAATGCGGCGGAAGTATTCGTGACGGGTGAAGGAGAGGAAGCTCCGCGAGTCGGTCAGCATGCCGTTGAAGCGGGAGAGGAGACTCGTGTTCGAGAAGGTATTGATCTGCCACTCCATGCCTTCTTTGGTGTCCATGAACCACCAGGCGGTGCCGAGCTGAAGGCGACAGGGGGGATCGCCGGGCTTGGCTTCGAGGAAATTTCCGAGCATCGCGGAGAGGGCGTAGTTGTCCTTCGGGTTCAAGTTGTAGAGCATGATCTTGGGGAGCTGCTCCCGCTGATCAAGCGTGTTGAGAAAACGACGCACCGCTCCGGTGTGATTCACATCGGCCATGGAGTCGCAGCCGACGTCGCGCCCGAGGGTTTCAAAAAGACGCTGGCTGTTATTCCGCTCCGCTCCGATATGGAGTTGCATCGTCCAGTTTTTCCCGGCATTGAGCTCGCCAAAGAAGAGCATCAAAAATGCCCCGAAGCGTTCCGTTTGTCCCGCGTCGGCCGCTTTGCCCTGACGGACCTGATTGAAGATCGCCTGCGCTTCATTTTCCGAGCAGTCGGCATCGAAGACGTGGTGCAATCCATGATCGGAGAGTCGCCCTCCAACGGAGTGGAAGAAATCGTGCCGTGAGCGGATCGCGTTGAGGAAGCCGGAAAAGGTGTCGCAGTCGCCGCCACTGACATCGGCGAGTTTGTCGGCGTAGGCGTTGAAGTGTCCGGCGTCATCAACCCAGAGCGCGGGGTCGGGGCGGAAGGTGGGGTAGACACGGCAGGAGATCGTCGGGTCGTTCGCAATCGCGACATGATGCTCGAGGCTGTGGGTCGGATCGTCCGTGGTGCAGAGAGCGCGGACATTGCTCATTTCGAGCAGGCCGCGACAGGAATATTCCGGCCGCGCGAGTTTGGCGTTCCCCATTTCCCAGACTTCGTCGGCGGTCCTGGGAGAAAAGAGGCCCTCGAATCCGAAGTAGCGGGAGAGCTCAAGATGCGTCCAGTGGTAGAGCGCGTTGCGCAGCGTGTGAGGGACTGTCTCGGCCCAGGCGTCGAATTTATCGCGCGGCGAGGCGTCGCCCGTGATGCGATGTTCGGGGATGCCGTTGGCCCGCATCCCACGCCATTTGTAGTGGTCCCCCGCGAGCCAGATGTCGTAGAGATTTTCGAACGAGCGATCCGCCGCGATCTGGTCAGGCGGCAGATGATTGTGAAAATCGAGGATCGGTTCGTCCTTCGCGAAATGGTGATAGAGTTCCTTCGCTGCCGTCGATTGCAGCATGAAATCATCGTGAATAAAGGGCTGAGACATAACGCTCGAATTGTCGCGAAGATTGAGGTGAGATCAAGAGGGGAGTGGGAGTGGATTTTTAGGGGAGGGAAGAGTTTGGATCACGGATGAACACGAATTCACACGAATGCTTTGCAGTAATCTTGCTCTGAATTCGTGAAAATCCGTGTGCAGTCGTGGGCTTTTTTCATCCCGCTGTGGCGAACCCAACCACTACCACCAGGCAATAGCACAGATCAGCACAACCACGCCATATCCCAAGCCTGCGCCGACTCCGATGAGGTGGCGCTTCTTGTCGGCGATGAGCCAGTTGATCTGGTCCCGCATCAGGTAGGGCATTCCGACCCAGAACATGCCTTTCACGGCGATGGCATAAGCGAAGGTCACGAGGAGGAGGCGGGACTGAGGGGCTTCCAGAAAAGCGGAGTCCAGAATCGGCGCAGCGGCGAGGATCATGAGAAAGCCAATCGCTCTCACGGCGATAAATTCTTTCACAAAAATAATCACGCCGACACAAACGGCAATGATAAGCGCCTGAACGGATTTTTCGATTTTGAAAAACTCACCGAGATCCATGCCGGACCACAGGACGAGGGCCCATGCGAAGCCGAAGATGACGAGCGGGATTCCGATTTTTTCATTTCTCGGAAAGGCTTTGAGCTGCGCTTTCACGAGGTCGGGCTTCAGAAGCGCGAAGCCGTGGGAGAGGATCAGCCAGAGGCCAAGGACGATGCCCATCGTCTTGAGAGAGAAACCGGGCTCGTATAAAAAATCGTAGAGGGCCTGCATGAACGGGGTCGGGGAAACTCGGAGAAAATGCGTTTATTGCAAGACCGGATCCCCATAGAGGGTGTAGCCCGTGCTAGCGGTGATCTTGACGTTAAAGAGCTGTCCCGCCATGCGATCGGCGTCGCCGTCGAAGATGACGATCCGGTTTGTTCTCGTGCGGCCGGTCAGGGTCTCTTTGTTGTAACGGCTCGGCCCTTCGCAGAGAACTTCCTGTGTTGTCCCGATGAGGGCGCTGTTCTTCTTTTGCACGATGTCGTTGACGAGAGCGAGCAGGTCCTGATTCCGCTCTTCCTTGATGCGCTCGGGGAGTTGGCCCTCCATCTCGGCAGCGGGCGTGTCTTTGCGCTTTGAGTAACGAAAGATGAAGGCCTGATCGAACTGCACATGCTCGACGGCTTGGCGCGTCGCGAGGTAGTCCTCTTCGGTCTCGCCGGGGAAGCCGACGATGATGTCGGTCGAGATTGCGATCCCGGGCCGGGCTTCTTTCATCTTGTCGCAGATATCGATGAACTTCTGCGCTTTGTAGGGGCGGTGCATCGCTTTGAGAATGCGATCCGATCCGGACTGCATCGGGAAATGAACGTGATCGACGAGCTTCGGGAGGTAGGTGAAGGCTTCGATGACGTCCTCTTTGTAGCCGATCGGATGCGGCGAGGTGAATCGGATCCGCTTGATGTCGTCAAGTTCGTGAACGGCTTCGAGAAGCTGCACGAAGGGACTTTTTCCGTCCACTTTCGGGAACTCGTGACGGCCGTAGAGATTCACGATTTGACCGAGTAAAGTCACTTCGCGGACGCCTTGATCAGTGAGGCGTTTGCACTCTTCCACAATCTCCGCGATGGGGCGGGCGCGCTCGGGGCCACGTGTGTAGGGGACGATGCAGAAGGTGCACTTCATGTTGCAGCCCTGCATGATGCTGACGAATTCGGTGACGCCGTGCTCTTTCGAAACGTGGTCACGGATTGTGTTTTGCGAATCCTCTTCCTCGTCCGTGTCGATGATGGGGCGGCGGAGGTCATCCATTTGCGCCTCTTCCTTCGCCTTCATGAGATTGACGCAATGATCGACGACGCGGTGGTATTTCTGCGTTCCCGCGACGAGGTCGAGATGCGGGACTTCTTCGAGGAGCTGGTCGCCGCGGCTCTGCGCCATGCAACCCATCATCCCGAAGACGATGTTGGGGTTGTTTTTCCGGTGCTTGCCGAGGTGGCGCATGTTCCCAAGCGCCTTTTGCTCGGCTTGATCCCGGACCGAGCAGGTATTCATGAGGACGACATCGGCGTCATCGGCCTGCGGCGTGACCGTGAAGCCGCGCTCGACGAACATTTGGGCGACTTGCTCGGAGTCGCGCTCGTTCATCTGGCATCCAAAGGTTCTGAGAAAGACTTTCGGCATCGCAAGGGGCTTCCGAGTTCAGGGAAGGGGCGGAATTTAGACGCCTTTTGAGCTGGAAACAAGCAGTCGTCCGCGTAATTTCGGGCTGTGAGCGAAGACGAACATCAGGGAATTGAAGATCCGCAATCGGAAGAAGAGGAGCGTCCGCCTTTGAAAAATCAAATCGTGGCACTTCTCACGCTGCTTCCGGTTGTTGGAGTTCTCTGGCTCTTAGTCGAATATCTTCCCGCTGCCGGGGACTGGATCGGTGAGACGGTCGATGGAGTTGTTAGCGTCGACGATAAAGAGGAAGCTGAAAATTTGGAGGAAGCTGTCGTGGAAACTGAAGCCGTGGTTCCGGAAGTTCCGGTGATCGAGGCGGGGATCCCGAGGGCGAATCCAGACTCTTTTCGGCAGCAAATTGTCGAGCAACTGGGTGGGGTTGGCCGCGCGGAAGTTCGGCACCTTGCGGTTTCCGATGATGAAACGCGTCTCGTCGCGGCGCTTGAGGTGACCAGTCCAGAGGGAGCAAAAAAGCTTATCGAAGTATTCTTCGAGAGGGATGAGTTCGGGCGCTACTTATCGTCGGATGATTCTCCCGTCGATACTCCGCTCAAGCTTTGGGCCGAGTAAAAATTGAAATCTCACGCTCTTTTTTGGCGGGTTTGAGTGATTGCCGCGAAGGGGTGTTCTGTGAAAGAGTCATGCCTTCTCACCATGAAACTCCCTATTTCTCTTCTCGCCGTCGCTCTCGCACTCTTTGCGGGCGGACTTTCGCAGGCCGCTGATCACCCCGAGGCGCGCTTTATCCGCATTTCGGTCGGCGGTGAAGGACCGGTCCTCACCCTCGCGGAAGTCGAGGTCACGGTGGATGGAAAAAATGTCGCCCCTCAGGCAACTGCGACGCAGTCGAGTGTCGGCGCCGGTGGGGTTCCGGAACGGGCGATTGACGGCAACAAAGATGGCGACTGGGGCAAGAACGGGCAAACACACACCTCACAAGGTAAAGATGACGCACCCTGGTGGGAGTTGGATCTCGGAGCGGCGCGGCCCGTTTCAAAAATCCAGGTGTGGAATCGTCAGGGCTATGAGTCGCGCCTCGATGGGTTCAAGCTGGAGCTCTTAAATGAGGCGCGCGAGCCAGTCTACCAGCGCAATAATAATCCCGGTCCGATTGGGTCGATCACTTTCCTGTTTGATGGGGAAACTGAGATAGCGATGGCTGACTATGATGGCAAAGCATTGTCGGTCCCCATCATGCCCGAGTCGGTACCCGCAGGTTACCGCGATCCCGAGCCTTTCGCTTTTCAGAAACAGGATCGCATTGCCATCATTGGAAATGGACTCGCCGACCGGATGCAGCACGACGGATGGATGGAGACATTTCTCCAGGTGGCCAATCCTGACAAAGAACTCTCATTCCGAAATCTCAGCCTGACCGGTGACCGCATTGATCGCTATCCTCGAAGCAAAGGTTTCACGCCGATGAATGACTATCTCCGTCATGTCGAAGCCGATGTGATTTTCGCTTTCTTCGGCTACAACGAATCCTTCGCCGACGCGGCCGGGCTTGCTGAGTTTGAGGAGAAACTAGCAACGATGATTGAGACCTATCGCGGTATTCAGTCGAATGGGAAAGACTTCACAAGAATAGTGCTTTTCAGCCCGATCGCACATGAGAACCTCAATGATCCGAATCTTCCTGACGGGGTCGCCAACAACAAGCGGCTTGCGCTTTACACCGCCTCGATGCAGAAAGTTGCGGTCCACGAAGGAGTCGGATTTGTCGATCTTTTCCACCCGACAACGGAACTTTTCGAAGCGGAAGACGAGCCGCTCACGATCAACGGGATTCACTTGAATGAAGCCGGAAATCACCACCTTGGGCGCATCATTGCGGAGGCCCTCAGTGAAAGCGTCGATGAAAATGAGGCGCTGCTCTCAGCAACCCGCGACGCGGTCCTCGACAAGAACTGGCATTGGCACAATCGCTACCGCGCGACCGACGGGAATGATGTCTGGGGTAGTCGCTCGACCCTGAAGTTTGTGAACGATCAAAGCAACGCGGAGGTCCTCCAGCATGAGTTGACGATGCTCGATGTCATGAGCAACAACCGCGACATCGTGATCCAGGCGAAGGCGAAAGGCAGTGATTGGAAGATTGATGACAGTAATGTCCCGGTGCCGGTCGAGGTGATCTCCAACGTCGGGGGAGGAAGCAAAAGTTCCAACGCGGAAAAAGAGGGCGATCTTGACTATGCGTCAGGAGAGGACGGCCTCGCGATGATGACGGTCCCCGGGGGATTTAAAGTCAATCTCTTCGCCGATGAAAAGAAGTTTCCCGAACTCGTGAATCCGGTCCAAATGCAAGTCGATGGCAAGGGTCGCCTCTGGGTCGCGGCCTGGGCGACCTACCCGAAGTGGGAGCCGCTCAAGCCGATGAATGACGCGCTCCTTATTCTCCACGATGACGACAAGGACGGCACTGCCGATCGCACCACAGAATTCGCGAAAGTTCACAACCCGCTCGGCTTCACCTTCTGGAATGGGGGCGTCGTCGTGGCTTCACAGCCCGATATTATTTTTCTGAAAGATACCGATGGTGATGACGTTGCCGATGTTCGCTATGTCCTCTTCCAGGGAATCGGTTCCTCAGACACGCACCACGCGGCGAACAATCTGACCTTCGGCCCTGACGGCGGCATCTATTGGCAAAGCGGGATTTTCCTGCAACACAATCATGAGCATCCCTGGGGGCCGTCGCTGGAGTCAACCGCGTCGGGCATGTATCGCTTTGATCCGCGTCGTTACACGATCAGTTTCCACGCCGCCAACTCGCCGAATCCGCACGGGACGAGTTTTGACGACTGGGGTTATCTCTATGCAAATGACGGGACGGGTGGCAAATCTTATCAGGTTCGCCCCGATGGGGAAGGCTTCAAAATGTTCCCGCTTTTGACGAAAGAGGTGCGCCCGGTCGCGGCGAATACGATTGTTGAGAGTGCAAATTTTCCGGATGAGATGCAGGGCAATTTTCTGATCTGCAACACGATTGGATTTCTCGGCCTCAAGCAATACACGCTCCATCGCGACGGCTTCGAAGGCATGGTCATAGAGCAGACGAAACGCAACGAGCCGCCGGTTGAGGTGAAGAAAGAATTCGCTCTCGGCGAAGTCTGGGGCACGCCGACGGACGAGATGCTCGTGAGCTCCGACAAAAACTTCCGCCCGACCGATGCGGTCTTCGGAGAGGATGGAGCGCTCTATGTTGCCGACTGGCACAACGTCATCATCGGTCACATGCAGCACAACATCCGCGACCCCAATCGGGACAAACGTCACGGTCGGGTTTATCGGGTCGTCTATGAAGGGCGTCCGCTTCAGGAGCCGGTCGCGATTGACGGCGAACCGGTCGCGGCCTTGCTCGACAACCTCACGCATCCGATCACGGGAGTCCGTCACCGGACGCGGGTGGAGCTCAGTGAGCGACCACTCGGATCGGTCATTCCCGCTCTTCGCGAGTGGGTCAAGCAGTGGGATCCGGAGAAAAAAGAGCACGCCCGAAATCTTCTCGAAGCGCTTTGGATTCATCAGCAGTTCAATGTGCGGGATCGTGATTTGCTGAATGCCGTGCTGGCCTCGCCGGAGCCGCACGCGGTCATCGCGGCGAAAACGGTGGAGCATCATTGGGATGTCGCGGACCCGACGAAGAATGTCGTGACGAGCCCGATCGAACAGGTCGAGGAAAAAATCGAGATCAACATTCCCCCGCATTTTTCGAAAGCGGAAGCTGAGGTGTATAAGTTAGGGTCGGAAGTGTTTCACCGCGATGCGCACTGTGTGACTTGTCACCAGGGCACCGGACTCGGGATTGCGAATATTTATCCACCGCTCGTGCCAAGCGCCTGGGTCACGGGAAGTGAGGATCGACTCATTAAGCTGTCGCTGCACGGACTCTGGGGGCCGATCGAAGTGAACGGCGTGACCTACGATCCCGGAAAAGGCGTCCCGCCAATGACCGCGTTTAAGGCTTTGTTAGACGACAAGGAGATGGCAGCGGTGCTGACTTTCGTGCGAAACACCTGGGGGAACAAAGCGTCAGTGGTCACTCCGAAGAAAGTCAAAGAAGTGCGCGCCGCGACGAAGGAGCAGCAGGCATTTTATGCGCCCGCTGATTTGCTGAAATTGTACCCGATCGAGGAGTAGCGAGGGCATTCCTGCCCTTGTCTCATTTCTTTGTTTTTGCGGCAAGACCGATGCATTGCCGCAGGGCTAGCCCGGCGATAGGAAATCGACGCTCCTTGGGTTTTCGATGTCATACCAAGGAGGGGCGATTTTCAATCGCCCGCGATTCGCGTGGGCATTGCAGCAGGGCTAGCCTGGCGATAGGAAATCGCCGCTCCTTGAGGTTTCGATTCACTGGAGGTGCAACTTACACGTTGCCCGAGAAGACTCCGCCGCCAACCCTACAAATCCACCGCCGCGCCGCGATATTGCGTTTCGCGCTTCACTTCAAAAATTTTCGTGAACTCGGGAGCAGCTCCTTTATGACACACTGAAATCAAGATGTCTCCAGCGTCCAGCTTGGTATCAAGCGGTGGTGAATCGATGCTTGTTCCGTCTTTTTTTACAACCGCGACGATGAGGAAGGCGCTGCTTCCTTTCATCTCTAAATCGGCGAGGGTGAGCCCGGCGAGATTTGATCCCTCGGGGATCGAGAGTTCTTCCACCTGCAAGCCGAGATCAGCGAAATCATTCGCGATGTGAGTGAGTAAGGCTCCATTCGCGATCATGGAACTTGCCGTTGGTCGCAGGATCAAGCTCGCGATGCGTTCGGCTCCGATTTGCTCGGCGAGGACGACTTTGTCCGCTCCCGCCTGCATTAGCTTCGCGGTCGTCGAGGGGAGCATCCCGCGCGCGATGATCGTCAAGTCACGATTGAGATTCCGCGCACTGAGAGTGATGAAGACATTGAGTGAATCATTAGGGAGTACCACAGCGATTTTGTTCGCGTGAAGAATCCCCGCTTCGACGAGAGCCCTCTCGCTCGTGGCGTCGGCAGCGAGAAAGAGGTATCCTTTTTCGTTCACCGCGCCCGCAAGGCTTTCGTTTTGATCAATGATGAGAAAGGGGTGGTCCGCCTCGGCCAGTTCAGAGGCAAGCATTCTCCCGACCCTGCCATAGCCACAAATAATGGTGTGGTTTTTGAGTTTGTTAATCATTTTTGTCATACGCCTGTTTCCGAGAGCGGTTTCAATTTGTCCTTCGATTAAAAACTGAACAAGGGCTCCGCCAATATAGAGGTAGCCGGTGCATCCAAAAATGATAAAGAGCATCGTAAAGAGCCTCATCCCCGGAGTGACGACGACATTAACTTCTTCGTAGCCGACCGCAAAAACCGTGATCACCGCCATGTAGGCTGCTTCGCTGAAGGTCCACCCGGCGATCATGTAGCCCGCAATCGCGCAGCAGCAGACGATAATGAGAAAAATGGCTCCGTTTCGGAGGTGGCGGACCGAGGCTGTCATGGAGGAATGAGAACGATCTTAGCTTTCTGAGAGGAAGCGTCAACCCGTCAGGAATGCATGACCTGCCCTCCATCGACGTTGATGGTCTGGCCGGTGATGTTTCGTCCGTGTTCGCTCGCGAGGAAAACGGCGGTGGCCCCGAACTCCTCCGGTTCCTGCCAGCGACCGAGAGGGGAGGTGCGCTTGATTTTTTCTTCCGCCCATTGCTCGTAGGTGATCGCATTATTCTCGCGATTCGCTTCGAAGACGGACTGGTTCAGCTGCGTCTTCACCATGCCGGGGGAGAGCGCATTGACGCGGACGCCGTAGGGCGCAAAGTCTTTCGCCGCGCATTGGGCGATGTTGATCACGGCCGCTTTAGAGGCGCTGTAGGGGGGGTCGGTTTGCGAGCCGATCTGACCGGCGACTGAGGAAAGAAGGAGGACTGATTTTCGCTGCGTGTCACCGTCGAGCAAACGGGGTGCGAAAGCATGGAGCGCGTTGACGGTCCCCATGAGAGTGACGTCGATAACGCGCTGCCAGTCGGAGGGATCAAGGTTCCAGAAAGGAAACCCCGCCTTCCCTGAACCGATCGCGGCGGCGCAGATGAGATGATCGACCGTCGTGTCAGCGGCAAAGGCGCGCAAGGCTTCCATGTCGGCGATATCGACTGTGGCGGTCTCAAGATTCTCCGGATGCGTCTCCTTGAGCGAGGCGAGCGCCGCTTTATCGAGATCGAGCGCGGTGACTTTTGCGTCTGCCTCAATAAATGAGCGGACAATCGCGGCTCCGATTCCTTTGGCTCCGCCAATGACGAGGACATGCTGACCGGTGAGGGAAATTTTCATGGGAGAAAAAAGATGAGGTAAATCCAGTTCACGATAAGGACGGCGGCGAAGCCCGCCACTCCGATTTTTAACCGCCGGTTCTGCGCGGCAATCGAGGGCATCTCAACGCCACGAAAATATTGCCTCAGCCCCAGCGCGAGCCAAAGTGGTGTCGCGAAAACAGCGAGCGTGAAGGCGGGATGAAACGCCAATGCGGTCCGCGGCTCTCCGTGAGCGAGGGCCTGCATCGATCTCGTTCCTCCGCAGGCGAGACACGGAATCCCCGTGCGATTTTTGAATCCGCATTCAGGAAGCTGCGCGGGGAGGCGGTCGTAAAAGTACGCGACAACGAGCATGAGGACCACAGCAACAAAAGTCACGAGCGGCGCGATGAGGACCGCAGGGTGACGGGTCGGAACAGGCGCGGTCACGAGCCGGTGAGTGGGACGAGCATGAGCCGTGCGACCTCGGTGCCGCCCGGGGATTCAGTGATTCTCGTCACCGGAAGAAAGCGAGCGCTTTCGATTTCCTCACCCGAGAGGCCCCCGAGAATTTGGGCGCGCTCGGGAACGTCAGGATTCGAAAGCGTAAGCTGTAAGGCCGGAAGCGGAAGCCCGGAGCGCTCGCAAACTTCGTCAAGATCGAGGACGAGACGCCGAACTCGCTCAAGATGAACAAGCGTTCCGTCGAGATCAGTTTCGAGGAGATTCGTCGTTTCGATGTCCTGACGCAGCGCTTTTGTTTTCGTTTCGGTGAGATTCACGAGGCCTGAAAAATCGAGCTCTCCCTCGACGATATATGGCGAAGACTCGGCCACGAAGACTTCGCGATCCGGCGCATAGAGTTCGCCCGCGACGTGCCAGGCTCCGTCGCGCCACTCGATCTCGACCGTCTTCATGGCCTCGGGAAAGCGGGCTTCGAAAAGCATCTGCGTGATTTTTTCGAGATCGGCCTCACGCTTTTTCTTTAGCTCCTCCGCAAATTGACCCACGGTCTGCACGAGTTCATCGCGGATCGTTTTCACCTCATCGGCCTGTGCGTCGTCCCGCTGCAGGGCGTAAGGCGTGTTCAGTGAATGGTATTCGGTTAGGACAACGTCGGCGGCATGATCACCGATATGATGTTTCCGGAGGTAGCTCTCCGCCGTCGGGGCGAGCGGGTCCCGCAGTCCGAGGAGTCGCTTTTTGAAAAAGCCGACCCGCTCCACGCTGAGGATTTCGATGCCCGGCTCGGCTCTCAAATCAGCGAGAGCGCCCCGCCACTGAAATCCCCGAATGAGGAGAAAGAGGGTCAAGCCGAGAATAATTGCGGCGACTCCAGCCGAACACACGATGTAGAGAGTCGAGCGCTGTGGCGGGGAGGCTGGTTTTTCCGGCTCCTTCATGTCTCTGGATGATAGCGGGGATCGCGCTCCGGATCGAGCGTTTTCGAGCGCGAAGGGGGCTAAAAAATATCCGGCTCAGGGGCGTTTTCACCGGCGTGCATAAACCGGAAGTCACAGCCTTCGTTCGCCTGCGTGATTTCATCGGCGTAGAGGCGACCGTAGCCGCGGCTGTGTCGGGGCGGGAGCGGCTTCCAACCTTCGCGCCGTGCCGCGAGTTCCTCGTTGGAGATCTCGAGATGTAGTTTTCGCTGATCGATACTAACTTCGATGAGGTCACCGTCCTTTACAAAAGCAAGCGGCCCGCCAACAGCCGACTCGGGCGCGACGTGGAGGACGCAGGCTCCGTAGCTGGTTCCGCTCATGCGGGCATCTGAGATCCGGACCATGTCACGGACGCCCTGCTTCAGGAGGTAATTCGGGATCGGGAGCATGCCCCATTCCGGCATCCCCGGCGCTCCGATCGGACCCGCATTTTGCAGGACGATGATATGATCAGCCGTCAGTCCAACCGACTCGTCGTGGATGCGCTCTTTCAAATCCGCATAGTCCGAGAAAACCGCCGCCGGTCCACGATGATTGAGCAGATGCGGTTCCGCCGCGGTCGGCTTGATGACTGCTCCATCCGGCGCGAGATTTCCCCGCAGGACAAAGGTGCCGCCCGCTTTGCCAACAGGACGATCGAGGGGGCGAATGACATCGTCGTTGAAGACCTCCGCGCCTTCGAGATTTTCTCCCAGCGTCTTGCCGGAGACAGTCGTGCAGGTGAGATCAAGGAGGTCTTTGATCTGACTGAGAAGGGCGAGAATGCCGCCGGCGTCGTAGAAGTCCTCCATCACATACTCACCGCAGGGACGGATGTTTGCGATGACCTGTAGCTGCTGCGAGACTTCGTCAAACTGGTCGAGGGTGAGTTTGATTCCGGCGCGGCCTGCCATGGCGATGAGGTGAATGATCGCATTGGTCGAGCCACCCAGCGCCATGTCGGTCACGATCGCATTGCGGAACGCCGCTTCGGTGAGAAAGCTGCGCGGCGTTGCTTTGTCCCAGGCGAGATCGACGATCCTCCGTCCACAGGCGGAGGCCATGCGGGCGTGGGTCGAGTGCACCGCCGGGATCGAAGTCGAGCCGGGGAGGCAAAGGCCGAGAACTTCGGCAATCGCCGTCATCGTCGAGGCCGTGCCCATCGTCATGCAGTGACCGGGGGATCGGGCGATGCCGTCTTCGAGTTCATTCCACGAATCGTCACAGAGATTTCCCGCCTGCTTCTCGGCCCAGTAACGCCACATATCGGTCCCCGATCCGAGCGTCTCGCCTTTCCAGCAACCCTTCAGCATCGGACCGGCAGGGAGGAAAATACTGGGGATGTTCGCCGAGGTCGCGCCCATGATGAGGGCCGGGACGGTCTTGTCGCATCCGCCCATGAGGACCGCTCCATCGACCGGATAGCAGCGGAGTGTTTCCTCAACTTCGAGGGCGAGGAGATTCCGGTAATACATGCTCGTCGGCTTCATGAAGCTCTCTGAGAGTGACATCACGGGAATTTCGAGAGGGAAGCCACCGGCCTGCCAGACACCGCGTTTCACTTCCTCGGCGCGGTCGCGAAAGTGCGTGTGGCAATTGTTGACATCCGACCAGGTGTTGAGAATCGCGATCGTGGGTTTCCCTTTGAAATCATCAGAGGCAAAACCCATCTGCTTGAGCCGCGAACGGTGCCCGAAGCTGCGTTGGTCATCCGGTGCCCACCAGCGGGCGCTTCTAAGAGTGGAGGGATCTCGATCCTGCGACATTCCAGAGTCTTAGCGGGATTTGGGGGATTGGGAAGGGGAAAAGATACCAGGTCCGTTGATCCGTCCTTGTGAGGAGTGCGATCATTCCGCAAAGTGGTGGGATGCGATTCTTGCTCGCCGCTATTTTTCTCATTCCGCTTTCGCTGAACGGCTTCGATCCTGCCAACCAGGACGACTCGCAGGCGCTTGTCCGTCATTTTGAACCACGACCCAACCCTGTTGGGCATCCGATTCAACAGGGTTCATTCGAGCCGCTGGGCGGAGAGACGATTTCTCTAATGGGCGGAGCTGAGGTGTTTCAAATGCAGGACAGCGGGGCTTTTGAAGTGTCCTTGCATCGCGCGTTCCCTGACCGACAGCTCAAACTGCGAAATCTCGGCTGGCCAGCCGACACGGTCTATCGCCAGCAGCGGCCGATGTATTTCTACACGGAGGAGGGCGATACGCAGGAGGGAAGTCTCCCTGACATTCGCGAAAAGGTTACGCCGGGGATTCTCATCCTGAATTTTGGGAAAATGGAATCACTCGACGGACTTGACGCGCTTGATCGTTTTGCCAAATCCTACGAATCGCTTCTCGTGGGATTGTCTGCCGTTAGCGAAAGAATTGTCCTCGTTCAGCCGACATTATTTTCGAACGAAGGTCCCGCCGGAGCGCTCGCCGGGGAGCGGAATGATACCCTGAGTCTCTATCGTGAAAAGATCAGAGAGATTGCGGTGAAAAATCGAGTCGCGGTCGTCGAGTCTTTCGACGCCCTGGTCCCACAGCGAATCGCGACCTCGGGAGAAGAAAGTCTGCGTGCCGCTATCCTGAAAAAAAATCATCTCTGGGATCAATATTATCGGCCGACGAACTGGGCCTTTCTTTTTGGTGATCGTCAGAATGTCCCGAGCTCGCGCGATCACCGCGATGCGAACCGGCGATGGTTTGTCGAGGAGATTGAAAAATTACCGCCGCTCCTCGCGAAGGCGGATGAAGCGATCTGGACTCTGGCGAAAGGAGGCAATCATGAGTAGTTCTGATTCGAAAGCGTCTGTCGCGGGGAAGAGATGGCGATTGAAAATCACCACTACCTTGCTGGGCTTGAGCTTGCTTTGCGTGGCGGAAGTGTTCGCCATTTCCGTCGGTAAAACCGCAGCCGACAACTCCGTCGAAGCTCAGATGAAAGCCTTCGAGGTGCACCCTGACTTTGAGATCAATCTTTTCGCCGACGAGTCGATGGGAATCGCGAATCCTGTCGCGATGCACTGGGATGAACAGGGACGGCTTTGGGTCCTCACGACCCTGACCTACGCACAACTGGAACCGGGAGAGAGTCCGAATGATACCCTGGTGATTCTTGAAGATACGGATCGTGATGGTCGCGCCGATATTTCGACCGTGTTTGCTGACGGTCTCGAAATGCCGATGGGATTCGCTCTTGGTCAGGGTGGTGTCTATCTCGGCGAAGGGCCGGATCTGTTGTTCTTAAAGGACACGGATGGAGATAACCGGGCTGACACCCGCGAGGTCCTTCTCACCGGATTTGGAACCGGGGACACTCACCAGAATATTTCGAATTTTACCTGGGGGCCGGATGGATGCCTTTATTTCGCGCAGGGCCTCCATTGCTACTCGCGGGTCGAGACGCCCTGGGGCGTGGTGCGCGGCGATGCGGCGGGGTTTTGGAGATTTCATCCTGAAGCCTTGAAGTTGGAACCATTCTGTTTTCCCAGTCTTGCGAGCCAAAACCCCTGCGGGATCGCTTTCGATAAAACGGGGGCGATGTTTCTCAAATCGAACAACCGTGAATTGATTTATGTCACTCCCGGTTTGGTCCCAACGAGCCATCCGAACAATCTCGTGCCCGTCGGTTCGATTGGAATCACGCCCGGAAAATCAATGGGCGCTGAATACGTCGAGTCCGCGCATTTACCAGGCTGGACCCAAAACAGTATGCTCGTGTCAGGCTACTACGCGCATCGGGTGACCTCGTTTCCGCTCGTCACTGAAGGAGCAGGCTATGCCGTCGTCGAACCGGTCGAAATTCTCGTCTCCACCCATTCCAGTTTTCGTCCCGTTGAGACCCGGATTGGACCGGACGGCGCGATCTACGTCGCGGACTGGTTTAACCCGATCATCGGTCACTACCAGGCTTCGCTTCGACATCCCGATCGCGATGAAACTCACGGACGTGTCTGGCGTCTCACCACGAAAGGCCGCGACCTCATCGAGATGGATGTCACGGAGCGGGAGTACGAGTTAATCGAGCCTGACATGAGCAGTGAGAATCCACGGGCTAGATTGGAGGCGATTCTTGCCGCCGCCGCACGAGGGAATGCTGAAGCGATGCCGGAAGCTCTCAAGGCGCTCGATCATCCGCTGGATCGATTCATCGAGTACGCCCTCGAGCAAACCGTTCAGTCGCTGTGTCCGGTCTGGATTTCCGCCTTGGAAGCCGGGACTGCCGAGCCTATAAAGCCGGATCACCTCGCCTACTTGTTGGAGAAAATCGGTGGAACCTCTGCGGCGGCGATCGCGCGGAGGGAGCTTTCAGAGGGCGATCTTCCCTCGGCCCTGCGCGCCCGCTTTGCCACGATTCTCGCGCGGAATGGAGAGGCTGCTGATGTTGCCATGCTCATCACCGGGTTTGGCGAAAATGCCGAGGTTCTCAGTGGAATCTCCAGCGCCGCGAAAAGACCTGGGGCTGATGTTTCCTCCCAGGTCGGGCAACTTCTTGAAAGTGCGGATCCGGCAGTGAGAGCCGAAGCGGTAAAAATGATCGGGCGCTGGAAGTTAGGCCGCCTTAAGTCTGAAGTCGCCGCCCTGAGCGAGGACGAAAGCGTCCCCGCCACCATGCGGATTGCGGCGATACAGGCCCGTGTCAGTCTCGAAGGTGCCGCCTGTGTTTCCGCCCTCTTGGAAGGATTTGATTCCGAATCACTCGCGGTGCAAGCGGCGATGATTGATTCTTTGCTGGCGCTCGCTCCGGGGAAGGTCGCCGCGACGGCGGGGAAGGCGCTCGTCGAAATCACCTCAGCTGAGGACGCGAAGCTCTTGCTTGCTCCGTTTTTCCGGAGAAAGGCTGCGACGGACGCCCTGCGGGAAGTCCTTTCAAAAATCGAGTGGACGCCGGAGCAGGCGGGCATTCTCGTTTCCGCGATGAGCCAGTCGGGCCTCAATGATGAGGCTTTGTTAGGAATTTTGCAGGATGCGATGGGGATCACCTCGGGAGACCGGGCGTATTCCGTCGATTTTGTCTCAGAGTTGGTGCGCGAGGTTCAGGCGGACGGAGATGCCCTCGCGGGCAGAGAAGTCTACTCGCGGGCTCAGTTGACATGTGCGGCCTGTCATCAGTTGGAGGGTGTCGGCGGAATGATCGGGCCGTCTCTCGACGCGGTCGGGGCCGGGTTGTCTCCAGACCTGCTCATCGAGTCGGTCCTCTGGCCGAGCCGTCAGCTTAAGGAGGGCTATTTTGCGATCACCGTCTTCACCAAATCCGGTGACCAGTTTTCAGGCTATCGGGACAAGGAGGTGAACGGGATTTTTAACCTGCGTGACACCGCGACGGGCGTGGTTCGGGAAATTCCGCGGGTTGAGATTTCGAGGATTCAGGACATCGGGTCGCTCATGCCGAAGGGGCTGACCAATGGCCTCAGTCGTGAAGAGTTGCGGGATATGATCGCCTACCTCGCGACCTTGAAGGGGTGAAATGTAGCGGATGGTGTGAGCCTTCCGGGCAGAGGCAGCGCGTCGGGATTTCACCAAATCCCGCTACATTTTGCCTACCATGTATGCACAATGCTCTCGCTGGAGACCCCGCCGATCTCGCCGAGTAGCTTGATGACTTCCTCACGCCATACCGTGAGATCAGGTTCTGCCGCCGGAGCGCGCGTTCCCGGAAAAACGAGGTAACTCACGGAGACATCATCAATCGCCCGAACACGACCGGAGGCATTCGGATTCAGGCTCCGCGCGATCTTCAGCGACGCTTCGCCGACCTTGGACTCCGGACCTGAATCACCGAGGATCGCCGGGTAGATTTTCCCCTGATAAACAACTGCCGCGTAGTTGCCCGCCTTTGGGGTCCAGTCGGAACTTCCGCTGAGCCATGAGTTCGGGAGGACGACGAAAGGATCGGTCGTCGCGACGACGTAGCGGCGCTCGTCGGTCCACTTCTGAAAGGTCGTGCCATTGCCGCGGCCTTTCGCATACTTCAATTGCGCCTCGCAGGTCGCGAGCATTTCCCGCCAGATGAGCCCCTTGTCGTTCGCTGCTTTTTCCGTGAGAAGCGTTTTCATTTCCTCGAGCTCTTTGATGACCTCCGGGTAGTAATCGACGAAGGGATTTTTCGGGGTGCTCCCGCTTTTTGACCAGCCATATTTCGTGAAGGGGAGAAAAGAATTCGAGGTCCGCGCGAGGTCGTAGTCTCTGAGATTCGCGGCGCGTCCGGGATCGCTCCCGTCGGTGACGACGTCCATGTCGCCTTGAAGCCAGAAGACCTTGCGTCCGCTCGTTGGGTCGGTGAGTTGCAGCACGGTTTCGCAATCGAAGTAGTTATGCGTCGTCGGAAAAACGCCACCCTTCATGTATTTGATCTTCGTGTCGTAGAGTTGCTGATAGCGGGGCGAGACTTCGGCCGAGGCGAAAAGTGCCGGCAGTCCGGGGAGAACGGTTTTCAGTGAGGGATTGATCTTCGCGAGTTCATCAAGAGTCGTCGCCGGTTTTGGGACTGAGAACTGAATCGCCTTGAGAAAGGTTTTCCCGGCACCGCGGAGTGCGCTCGCCGTGGCGTCTTCTTTGACCTCGACCCAGTTGTTGAGGTTGGCGGTTTCGGCTCGGGCTGGGTGGTTGAGCAATTCGAGGGCAAAAGACAGCGAGAGTAAAATGACTGGATGGGAGAAAGATGAATTCATGCGATAACGGATTTATTTTCTGGAAGGCTCAGGGGTTGTCAATCTCCCGCAAACGGCTGACATCGGCGATGTCTTGCGGTCGGCCTGACGCGAGTTTGTTTTTGATGTAGGAGGACTTTCCGAGATAGTTTACCGCGATGTTACCAAGATTTCCGGGTTCTCTTGAACTCCATGCTTCATCCCAAGAGACCCCGGAAATGCCGGTGAGTAGATCGATACGGTTCGGTTCTATTCCCAGTTGAATGATCAGGTCAGCCTCTAAAAAATCATGATCAACAAGACCCGTGGAAGCAAAACCGAATTCATCAATAACGGAGACGAGGGCTTTTGCATTTTCCGGAGAGACGCGAACGAACACGTCGATATCTTTCGTGTAGCGCGGTAAGCCATACCATGCCAAGGCATGCGCACCGACGACTAAATACTCAACACGATGAGAGTTTAACAATTCGATGAACTCTTTTAAGTCGCGGCTCAATTCCATGGGCTTGGTTGTGTTGCGCTACTAGCTCAAGGAGGAGGTTGACGCGTTCTTGCGGAGTCATCTCCCGATACATCTGATTGTCTGCGGCGCGTTCTTCTTCGAACGAGCGAAACTTCCGAACTTTGATTTCGCGTCTCGATTTCACGTCGTGAGTGTACAGGTTTTCTTTTCGAAGAGCAATCCCTTCACGCATTCAACTTCGCGATGATCGCGTCGACATCATAGACGCAGCCGCCCCAGGTGCCGCCGCTGACGTTTTGCATCGCGGCCCAGAGGCGGGTGTCGTCGGGCACGTTGGGAAGCGGCCTCACGATCTCGTTCATGGGACGGGCGAGGAGTTCATCGAGGTCGCCGGCGTAGTCGACGGAGCCGGTCATCTTATGGCAGTCGATTTCGATCCGGATGAGGTCGCCGTCTCTCACTTTGCCGATCGGACCACCGGCCCAGGCTTCGGGTGAAATGTGGCCAACGCAGGCTCCGGTCGAGACGCCGGAGAATCGGCCATCGGTGACGAGGGCGACATTTTTGCCCCAGGGCAAATGCTTCAGGGCGATTGTGAGTTGGGCGGTTTCAGGCATCCCGCATCCGATCGGGCCGAGG
This sequence comes from uncultured Akkermansia sp., assembly GCA_964583035.1. Classification (GTDB taxonomy): domain Bacteria; phylum Verrucomicrobiota; class Verrucomicrobiia; order Verrucomicrobiales; family DEV007; genus Arctic95D-9. Next base: position 52,919 of record CAZOUP010000005.1, on the reverse strand, counting down.
CCGATCATGACGATGACATCGCCTTCCTTGATCCGGTCGTCGCCAGTCGATTTGACGGCGGCAATGGCGTCGGGTTCCGATCCGAAAACCCGGGCTGGCCCCTCGTGAAGGTAGATCCCGTTTTCATCGACTTTGGAGCGATCAATCGCCGTCGATTTGATGACCGAACCCTCGGGCGTGAGATTACCTCCGGGGAAAGTGACGGTGGAAGTCATGCCGCGCTCGACCGCGACCTTCGGTGACATGATGACATCGTTCGGGTCAATCCCGTCAAGCTGGGTGAGTTTTTCACGAAGTCGCTGACGGCGTTCTGATTTCTCCCACCACTCGAGATTTTCGCCGAGGGTTTTTCCTGACACGGTCATGACATCGAGCTTGAGAAGGCCGGCTTCGCGGAGATAGAGCATCACTTCTGGAACTCCTCCCGCGAGGAAGACCTGCACCGTCGCGTAGTGCGTGGGTCCGTTCGGGAGGGCATCGACGATGCGGGGAACCTGCGCGTTGAAGCGGCGCCAGTCATCGACGGTGGGACGTTTCACCCCGGCCTGATGAGCGATCGCGGCGAGGTGCATGATGAGATTGGTTGATCCTCCGAAGGCGGCGTGAACGGCGAGGGCATTTTCGACGGCGTCGTCGGTGACGATATCTTTCGTCGTGATGCCCCGGTTTTCGAGGGTAACGATGGCGGCACCCGATCGTCGCGCCATGTCGCGCCAAATGTCGGCACCGGAGGGACTGAGAGCAGAATGTGGCAATGTCATGCCAAGGGCTTCGGCAATGACCTGCGAGGTCGCGGCGGTGCCGAGAAACTGACAGCCACCACCGGGAGAAGCGCAGGCGCGGCAACCGGCTTCGGCGGCTTCTTCGAGGCTGATCATGCCCTGGGAGTAGCGGGCCCCGATTGTTTGAATACGGCCGAGATCTTCCTCGGTGTCTTCGCTGAGAAGAGTGACGCCGCCGGGAATGAGAATCGTGGGGTGGTCATGGCAGGAAGCGAGGGCCATCATCATCGCAGGGAGACCTTTGTCGCAGGTCGCGACACCGACGATGCCTTTGCGAGTCGGGAGCGAGCGAATGAGACGGCGCATCACAGTGGAGGCGTCGTTGCGATAGGGGAGAGAATCCATCATCCCGTCCGTGCCCTGGGTCCGGCCGTCGCAGGGATCGCTCACGAATCCGGCGAAGGGAACACCGCCGAGGCCGGAGATGATTTTCGCGGCTTCCTCCATGAGCAGGCCGACCTCGAAGTGCCCACTGTGGTAGCCGAGCGCGACCGGTTTGCCATCGGGTTGACGGATTCCGCCCTGAGTGCTGAGGATTAGATAATCACCGCCGCCGACTTTGTCTGCATCCCAGCCCATGCCGACGTTTTGGGTCCAGCCAAAGAGGTTGCCGCTCGGATGCGTTTTAAGTTGCTCGGGCGAAAAGGGAAGGATCCCGGTTGGACCGGGTGCTTTCGTTCTCAGGGTGTAGATGGCGTCATCGCCAGAGTCGAGGAGTGGATGCATCACAGTCTTTTTCTTTTTCCTAATCTTTCTCTAAACCTTCTCCACCACGTTGATCAGCGTCCCGATCCCCTCAATCGTGATTGCGACCTCATCCCCAACGTGAAGAGTGAAATCAGAATCCGGGACGATCCCGGTTCCCGTCATGAGATAAGCTCCGTGGGTAAAATCATTACAGCGGAAAAGAAATCCCGCGAGTTCCTCAAAAGAGCGCTTGATCTGGTCCAGCGCCGTCTCGCCCGAAAAGACTTCCTCGCCGTCCCGCCGAATCGTGATCGCGATTTTGCTCTCCAGCGAAGGCGAGTCACCGACGACCAGGCATGGCCCGATCGCGCAGGCGCCGGTGTAGCTTTTCGCCTGCGGGAGGTAGAGCGGATTCTCCCCCTCAATGGATCGGGAACTCATGTCATTGCCGATCGTGTGGCCGAAAATTTTCCCGCTGCTGGAAATCGCGAGGGTAAACTCCGGCTCGGGGACATCCCAGGTCGAGTCGTGACGGATGCCCACTTTATCGAGATGGCCGCGGGCACGGTGCGCACTCGATTTGAAGAAAAGCTCGGGTCGCTCCGCGTCGTAAACTTTGTCGTAAAAGACATCACCTCCCGCTGTCTCGGCCTCCTCCATACGCGCGGTGCGGCTTCGAAAATAGGTCACGCCTGAAGCCCAGATTTCCTGATCACCGATCGGTGGCTGAAAGGGGATCGCGGGATCGAAGGACTCGGGGGCGGAAGTATTCTCAAGCGCCGCCACGAGATAGGCAGCGGGATCTGCGGACGAAAAGAGATCGTTGAAACTGAACCCGGTCGCAAGGTGACGGAAGAGGCCGGGCGCTTCGGTGTCTTCAACAAAAATGGAGTCGGCGCTACGAAAAATACGATACGGCATACCGCGAGCATACCGGAAAACGGCACGCTTGCCAGTCCGGAGGTAGTCGTGGTTGTGGGATGCTGTTTTGGACCCTAAAGTGGGAGCGTGAACCGTTTCATGCAACCCTCTTGGGTCCTTGGCCTAACCCTGTTCTGTCATCTCGCGGTGGCTCTGGAACCGGCGTCGGTGGCAACGATTTCACCGGAAGATCTCGTCGATTTTGAAACGCACCCCGCTCCGATTCAGGAGCTGATCAGGAACGCATTATCCCTCACCGAGAAGAATCTCACTTATCAGTTCGGCTCAAACGCGCCTACGAATAAGGGGATGGACTGCTCCGGCTCGGTGCAGTTTGTTCTCAAGTCGGCGGGGTTCGAGGAACTACCGAGAACGTCGTTCGAATTTTACGAATGGGCGATGGCAAGGGGGGCTTTAGTAAAAACTGACGGGGTTCACTCGACCGGGGACCCGGTTTTCGCTGATCTGAAACCGGGTGATCTCCTTTTTTGGACGGGGACTTATGCGACGACGAAGCGGAATCCGCCTATCTCGCACGTCATGATTTTTCTCGGACGGTTGGAGTCGGACGGCGAGGGAGTTGTCTTCGGATCCAGTGATGGAAGACGTTTTCGTGGCAAGCGGATCACAGGGGTGAGCGTTTTCGACTGGAAGGTTCCTTCAAAGGAATCGAAATCGAGATTCGTCGCCTTTGGTCCGATCCCGGGGTTTGAAAATCTTCAGCCCGCAGTCGTGGAGGAAGTCGAGGGGACGAAAAAACCTCTTGAGGCAATTTTCGAAAAACTGTTTAAGAAGGGCGGAAACTGAGACGTTAAAACCATAATGAAAGCTATTTTGATCACGATATTGGTCATTGCCTCATCGGCATTGTTTGTCGGTTGCAGTCCGACGAGTCGGGGCGCAGCGGCAGGGGCTGGTATTGGAGCGGGAATCGGAGCGGCTATTGCAGGTCCCGGAGATCGCGGAGAAGGCGCGCTTATTGGCGGAGCGATTGGCGCTCTTGCCGGAGGTGTGGTGGGTTCCCGCAATGAACGCCGCTGGAATCGTGGCCCGGGATATGGCCATGGAAACGGCCATGGCTATGGGCCACCACCACGTGGCTACGGTCGCGGCTATGGGCCGCCTCCGGGGTATCGCGGTTGGTGATCGTCTTTTTCAATTAGAATTCCGACTCGTTCGGTAGGAGCACGCCTTTCCTGGCTCTACCGCGAAAGGCGTTTCTGTTGCATTTGCCGCTTCATTGATCGCTTGCGCGCTTCGAGGGCAGACCAGAGACTGGGTCTCCATGAAAAAAGTCCTGCTTCCTGCTTTCACCGTCGTCTCTGTGCTTTTCACTGCGGCTTGCACGCCCGGTCAAAAAGGGGCTGCGACGGGTGCTGCTGCCGGAGCTGGAATCGGGGCACTCATCTCGCGTGATGGAAATCGCGGACGCGGCGCTCTCATTGGCGGAGCTGTTGGTGGTGTCGCCGGCGGAGTTGTCGGAGGCTCGAATAGTCAAAACGACGAAGGGCTTCAGTATTACGGGCCTCAGTGAAGAGTGGTAGAGGGAGCCTCACAGAGGGGGCGATACGGTCTCGCCGCGCCGTGAGGTGGATAGTCTTGCCACTTTACGGGCCCGTAAAAGTCGGGAGCGAACCCTTCTTCCACGCAGAAGCATCGATCCCGCATTCCTCGGCGAGTTCGATGAATCCCTGGACTTCGGCTTCGGTGAAAAGGAGACCGTCGGCCGCGACGCTGAGCTTGGCGTTGTTCGCTTCGATCGTGCCGGGGAGCATGCAGTTGTCGTTGCCATGACCGAGGATGTCTTTCACCACCGCCGTGATGTTTTCCGCCTGAGTGCGTCCGTTCGCGAAGTCACCTCCGCTGATCGCGTCGGGGTGGACGACTTGGAAATAGAACGCCGAGGTCGTTTTCTCACCGGTTCCTTCCGCCTTCGCGGAACGTCCGCGAAGCGTCGGGATCGAGCCTCCGATGGCACCACCGTAAAGCTCGTTGAGAAGGCCGAGGCCGTAGCCTTTGTGACGACCGAAAGGCAGGAGCGCTTTCACCGCAAACGGATCATCGGTGGGCTGGCCGTTCTCATCGACGCCGAATTTTGACTCCAGCTTTTTGCCCTCGCGTTTGTATTGCTCGACTTTGCCCATCGCGATCTCAGAAGTCGCCCAGTCGATCACGACGGGGTAGCCGACCGCATCCATCGTCGGGAATCCCCAACTGTGCGGGTTCGTGCCGAGGGTTGGGAACTTTCCACCAAAGGGAACGACCTCCGCGAGGGTCGAGGTGCAGTTTGTGTAGGCGATGTAACCCCGTTTCGCCGCATCCATGACGTAGCCGCCTCCCCAGAGATAGTGAAACGCGTTGTCGATCGCGACGGTGCCGGAGCCGTATTCGTCGGCGAGGCGGATGCAGGTTTCGATGGCCTCGCAGGCGACGGCCTGACCGAGTTTGAGATGAGCATTCCAGCTCTGCACGGCAGGGAAGCGGGTTTCTCTCACTTCGATTTCCGCGCCGGGGACACATCCTCCGCTGCCGCTTCCGAAGAGTTCGTCGAGGTGCAATGCCTTGAGCGCATTGTGGGTGCGGATCCCGTGCCATGAAGCCTCCGAGCACATGCGGGCGGCGGAGGCGGATTCATCTTCCCCGTAGCCGCGATGAATATAAGCGGCGGAGACAAGGTCTTCGTGCTGCTCGCGGGAGACGACAAAGTAAGTGGGATTCGACATGGGAATCCTATGCGCTGTTTTGCCTCCGCGTGCCAGTGGTTTTTCCCGGCGGGAAAAGGGTGGAGGATTTGCGCGTTTTTACGCGTGGAGGTTCGCCGGTTTGAAAGAACTCATTTGCGCGGAAATAGATCTTGTCGCGGCGGTCGCAAATCGATACTCAGGACGATATGAAAATCCCGTTTACCATCGTCGCCTTGTCCGTCCTGACTTTTTCTCTTCAAGCGGGAGAGAAAACGGTCGAAGATTTTTCCAGTGGGAAAATTCCCGAAGCCTGGAAGGGCTTGAAGGGTGCCTGGGAAGTTTCGGATGAGGCGATGTCAGGCAAAGAGCTGGAAGCGGACAAGCACGGCGCTGTGTTCATGATTCCCGATCCTCACAAGGACTCCACTTTTTCCTGCCGCTTTCAGTTGAACGGGGCGAAGGGATTCGGGTTGAGTTACAATCATGAAAAGGGACATCTCTTCCGCGTCACAGTGAATGCGAAAGGCGTTGCGCTTTCACTGGATAAAGACAAGAAAGATCCCGAGTCGAAGCCAATCAGTTTTGGTAAGGCGGCAGTCGAGATCAAAGCCGGTGAGTGGTATGAGATGAGCTGCACCGTCAAAGGCGACACCGTGACCGTCGCCTGCGCCGGCGAGGAAATGTCAGGGACTCACGAGAAGCTTGCGATGGGGAAAACCGGCTACCGTTTCACCGTCGCCGGAGAGTCCGTCCTCGTCGATGACATCACGTATTCGAGCTCGGAGTAGGTTGATGTTAGGGGGAGCGTAGCGGAAGATGTCAATCTTCCGACTCCCTGACCGTTGTCTCTCACGTCAGCGATTCGACCGGCTCGCCTTTGAGAAATCTTGCGACGCACCCCGCGGCTTCGAGGCGGCCGCCGAGGCGTTGCTCGCGGGTCGCGCCGCCGATGTGGGGAGTGAGGACGACGTTGTCCATCGTGAAGAGAGCTTCCTCGACGAGGGGCTCGTTTTCGAAAACATCGAAGGCGGCGCCGGCGAGATGGCCGGATTGAAGGGCGGCGACGACGGCGCGTTCATCCATGATTTTGCCGCGGGCGACGTTGATGAAATAGGCCCCGGGTTTCATTTGCGCGAGCCGCGCGGCATTGATGAGGTGATGCGTCGCCGGGGTCAGGGGAACGAGCGCGAGGACGAGATCTGATTCGGCGAGGAGACCATCGAGGGTGCGGCAGTTAGGGTCGTCGGAAAGGGTTGAGCGGGTGTGAATCACCTCGAGACCAAAGGCGCGGGCGCGGGTCTCGACCATTTTCGCAATGCAACCGTAGCCGATGATGCCGAGGGTTTTCCCGCCGAGAGAAATGCCTTCCCAGCGGAGAGCTTGCATCCCGTTTTTCCAATGACCGGTGCGGACGTAGCGATCCGTTTCGGAGATGCGGCGGGTCACGTCGAGGATCAATCCCAGCGCATGATCGGCGGTCGATTCGGCGAAAGCAGCGGGGGTGTTCGTCGCGACGATGCCATGCTCCCGGAGCGCTTTGAGGTCGAGATTGTCGATCCCCATCGCGGCGTTGGCGACGATCGTGAGATGCGGCGCGGCGGCAATGAGTTCGCGATCGACGCGGAGCTCGCCCTGCGAAATGACGCCGGTGCAGTCGCGGATGAGTTCGAGCGTTTCTTCGCGAGGAGCGGCGGCAAAGCCATGGTCAGGAATAATCAGCTCAGCGATCCCGGCGAGGGGCGCGAGATGGGCTTCGGGAACGTTCAGGGTGAAGAGCACTTTGGGAAGGGCGGTGGCCATGGGGAGGAGGGTAGCGATGAGGAATCATTTCACAACTGGATTTGAGAAAGTGCCTTGAAAAGAGGTGAATTTTAAAATACTGTTCAAGTAAACACTTTTAACGAAATCAGTCAGACATGGAGGGGAAAGATAAAATCGCAGCCCTGGCGGCGCTAAGGGACCAACTCGGCACCAAAATCCGCTCGGGGAGTGATCTGCTGCGAGTGCAGGAAACGCAGGAAATCAAGGCGGCGACAGGCCTCGACGGTCTCAATGAGCACCTCGGCGGCGGTCTTCCGAAAGGCCAGCTCACCGAGATCATCAGCGGGCGTGGGTCGCAGGGCGGCGGTGGCGGTGGACTGGTCATGGCGGCGATGCTTTCGCGGGCGCGGCGGGAGCAGCAGTATGTGATGCTCTTCGATGTCGGCGGCAGCTTCGCGGTCGAGAGTTTCCCGCCGGTGGATTTGGAGGCGCTCCTCTGGGTTGGCTGCTCGTCGCCGGGGGAATCGCTGGAGGCGCTGGATGTGGCGTCCCGCGATGAAAATTTCGGACTTTTTCTCCTCGATTGGCGGAGTTGTCAGGCTCGTGACTGGCGGGGGCTGAAGTCGAGCCTGTGGTATCGCATCCTCGGTCAGTTGCGAGCACGGGAAACCCCGGCGGTCCTGTTCGCGGCGGAAAGTGTGACCTCAGTCGCGAAGCGGAAGTTGCAGGTGAGTCTTCCCGTGAGCTGCGGGAAGCTCGATGAAGAGCGCGATGTGCTTTGGAATGCACTGGCGTTTGAGGCGGTGCAAGCGGCGGTGAGGGACGGGTCGCGAGAGTTTGGGATGAGGGAGGCGAGGCGAGCTGGCTAAGGCCTCTTGATCTTACTCTTAATCTTGTTCTTGATCCCGGCGGAAGCAGCGGCCTTTGCGGGGAGAGCAGGATCAAGATCAAGAGGAGGAAGAAGACTGAAATGGGATTCACCAACCAAACTCACCCTGTCGGCTACGCGGTCATCTCGTGCCCTGACTTCAAGCTCCAGGCCGTCGTCCGTCGGGTCCACACGGCGGCGGAGGCGGTCGTGCTCGTCGATGACACGCAGCGGCAATCGATCATTCTCTCCTGCAACGAAGCGGCGACGCGACTCGGCGTCGAAACGGGGATGAAAACGGTGCAGGCTCTCGCGCGGTGTCCGGCGCTGCAGATCGAGCGTCCTTCCGCGCCCGCTGAAATTGCAGCGTCACGGCTTCTCCTCGAAACCGCTCTTTCCTGGGTCCCGGGAATCGAGGAAACGGAGGACGGAATGCTCACCCTCGATCTCTCCACCGAGGCGGAGGAGGAGCGGGGCGAAAGCGCAAGACGGATCCGCGGGCGACTTTATGATGCAGGACTCGAAGCGGTCATCGGTCTCGGAGAAACGCCCTCGCTCGCGCGGATCGCGGCTTTTGCGGCGAGGCAGGGGGGCGAAAGCTTCTGGCACCTTGTGCCGGAACGTCGTCTCGAAATGCTCGATGGACTCCCGCTCGCGGTCGCGGAAATGGGCGCGGAACTTCAGGGACGTCTCTCGCTCTGGGGCGTCCCGACGCTCGGTGCTTTTGCCCGCTTTCCCCGTGAAGCCGTCGCGGCCCGTCTCGGGGACGAAGGCGTCGAACTCTGGCTGCGTTTGACGGGACAAATCCGGCGACCGCTCCGTTTTGCGAAGCTGGAGGAACTCTTCGAAGCGCATGAGGATTTCGATCACGAAGTCTCAGATCGCGAGCCGCTTCTTTTTGTCGTGAATCGCTTTCTCGATCAGCTCATTGCCAGGGTCGCGCGGACGGGGAGGGCCGCGACAGCGGTGCATGTTTTGCTGACTTTTACGAACGGCACCTGTCATGCTCGGCGTCTCGCTCTGCCGGAGCCGTTGCTCGATCACGAAATCCTCTTTCATCTCGTGAGCGGGCACTTCGATGTGCTCGAATGGAAAGCGCCGGTGGAGTCTCTGCGACTGCGTTTTGAGCCCTCCGATCCGGTCGCTTCTCAGCGATTGCTTTTCGGCGCGGGGTTGCGAAACCGCTTTCAGTTTGAAGACACGATGAAGCGCCTCCGCCGTCTCGTCGGGAGCGAGCGGGTCGGGTCACCGCGGCTGATTAACACGCATCGACCGGGTGCTTTTGAGCTGGTGCCGCTCCCCTCGGAAATCGAAGTCGCCGCAGAGTCAGGTGGGCCACCCGTGACCGGTTTCACCCTTTGTCGCTTACCGGATCGGGTCCGCGCGGTGGTGCAATGGCAGGGTGGCCGGCCTTACCGGATCGAGTCCCGCCTCGTCTCCGGTGCCGTCGCCGGAGTGGCCGGCCCCTGGCATGGCGGGGGTGACTGGTGGCATCAGGGAAAGCAGTGGCAGCGGCAGGAATGGGACGTTGAACTCGCCGGGGAGGGCGTCTACCGCCTCGTCGAGAGTGAAGAGGAATGTTTTCTCGAAGGGCGATACGACTGAGACACGATGGGTAATTATCACGAACTTCACGCCCGCAGCGCCTTCAGCTTTCTGCGGGGAGCTTCCGCTCCGGAAACGCTCGCGGACCGGGCCGGCCAGATCGCGTTACCGGGGGTCGCGTTGCAGGATCGTGACGGATTTTATGGCTCAGTCAGGTTTCATCAGCGGGCGGAGGAAAATGGTTTCCGCGCTTTTGTGGGGACGGAACTGACGATGGCGGACGAGACCGTGCTGCCGGTTTTGATCCAGACTCGCGAGGCGTATCGACGGGTTTCCCGCCTCCTCACGAAAACACAACTGCGGGCCGCGAAAGGGGAGTGCCGGATCGAGTGGGCGGAGCTGGAGGAGATCAACGAAGGCATCGCGGTCCTCACCGGTGACGCCGAAGGCCCGCTCGAAGTCGGGTGGCGACGCGACGGGCATCGCGGGATGGCGGAGGCGATGAAACAACTGAAGCAGTTTCTGCCGGAGCGCATGCTCTGGATGGAAGTTCAGCGCCACGCGATCCGGGGCGAAGAGTCCCTCGTCCGTGCGAAGAGGGATCTCGCGGAGGCGGAGAGGCTGCCGCTTCTCGCGACGAATGGTGTATCTTACGCGCTCCCGCAGAACCGGCAGGTGCAGGATGTTTTTACCTGCCTGCGACTGCACAAAACGCTCGACGCAGCAGGTCGGGAACTGGCGGTGAATGGGGAGAGCCACCTCAAGTCCGCTCGCGAGATGGCGGTGCTCTTTGGGGATCTGCCGGATGCGATTGAGAATACGGCGCGGCTCGCCGAGACCCTGGAGTTCTCCCTCGAAAATCTGGGCTACGAATTCCCGAAGCTTCCCGTGCCGGAGGGGCATTCGATGGACACGTATCTCGCGAACCGGACCTGGCAGGGGGCGCGGAAGCGTTACGGAAATCTCTCTCGTGCCGTGAAGGCTCAGATTCAGCACGAGCTGGATCTCATCACCCGCCTTGGTTTCAGCGGGTATTTCCTCATCGTCTGGAGCCTCGTGAATTACTGCCGGGAAAACGATATCATGGTGCAGGGGCGGGGGAGTGCCGCGAACAGTGCGGTGTGTTATGCACTCGGGATCACGCCGGTCGATCCGGTCGGGAGCAAGTTGTTGTTCGAGCGCTTTCTCAGCGAAGGGCGGAAGTCATGGCCTGACATTGATCTTGATCTCCCGAGTGGCGATCAGCGTGAGCAGGTCATCCAGGAAGTTTATCGGCGCTACGGTCGGCACGGCGCGGCGATGACGGCGAATGTGATCACCTACCGTGGGCGGAGCGCGGTGCGTGAGATCGGCAAGGTCCTCGAATTTCCCGAAGAAATGCTGAGCCGTTTTTCAGATCTCTACGCGAGCGGCGACTACAAGCACACGATCACTTTCGAGGAACAGGTCGCAAAATCGGGGATCACGGCGGAGCATCCCCGCGCTCAGGCTCTCGCGACGCTCTACGAGCAAATCTACGGACTCCCACGACATCTCGGTCAGCATTCGGGTGGAATGATTGTCTGTCAGGGTGAACTCGATGCGGTGATGCCGCTGGAGAATGCGAGCATGCCGGGCCGCACTGTCGCGCAGTGGGACAAGAATGATTGCGCCGAGATGGGGATCATTAAAGTGGATCTGTTAGGACTTGGAATGATGGCCGTCTTGCAGGAAACCTTGCAGCTTTCGGAAAAGCGCGGTCGCCCCGTCGATCTCGCACAGATCCCGAAGGACGACGAGCCGACTTATGACCTCATGTGCTCGGCGGACACAATCGGCGTTTTTCAAATCGAAAGCCGCGCCCAGATGAACACGCTGCGACGGATGCAGCCCCGTTGCTTTTACGATGTCGTCGTCGAAGTCGCGATCGTACGCCCGGGGCCGATTGTCGGTGGGCTTGCGCATCCCTACCTGAACCGTCGCGACGGAAAGGAGCCGATTGATTACATCGATCCCAAGCTTCAGCCGACCCTGGAGCGGACCCTCGGCGTCCCTATGTTTCAGGAGCAGGTCTTAAAAATGGCGATGGTCATGGCGGATTTCAGCGGGAGCGAAGCGGAGGAGTTGCGCAAGGCGCTGAGCTTTCATCGTTCTCATGAAAAGATGCAGCGGGTCGAAATGAAACTGCGGCGTGCCCTCACCGAGCGCGGCGTGACCGAGGGAAAGATCGAGCAAATTGTGAAAGTGATCGGCTCCTTCGCGCTTTACGGTTTTCCGGAATCCCACGCGATCAGCTTCGGGATTCTTGCCTACGCGAGCAGCTACCTGAAGGTGCATCGCGCGGCGGAATTTTATACGGGTTTGCTCAATAACCAGCCGATGGGATTTTATTCACCCGCGACCTTGATTCAGGAAGCGAAGCGTCGCGGTTTGAAATTTCGTGCTCCCAGTGTCGTCCTGTCAGGGTGGCGGTGCGAGATTGTTGCCGAAGAAACGATCCAGCTCGGCTTGCTCACGGTGAAGGGAGTGAACGAAGCAGCGGTCGCGGCGATGATTGCCGAACGGGAGCGAGAGCCCTTTCGCTCGCTCGAGGATTTTCGTCAGCGGACGCGGTTTGATCGTCGGCAAACGAGGCAGCTCGCGGCAGTGGGTGCGCTCAATGATTACGCCCTGACAAGACGACAATCGCTCTGGGAAGTCGAGGCAGAGGAGCTGGAGCAGGGCGATCTCTTTGCGGGGCAGGCTTCCGGCAGTGCGGTCGTGAGAGAGTGTCCGCTTCCGGAGATGTCGTATTCCGAGCGGATCCAGGCGGACTTCGCGGGTCTCGGGATGACGGCAGGGAAGCACCCCATGGCGCTGGTGAGACTGCAGTTGGCCGGTTCGGTTTTCACGGCGATGCAGTTGAAGGATCTGCCGCAGGGAGCGGCGGCAGCGACGGCGGGCGCGGTGATCTGCCGACAGCGACCGGGGACGGCGAAGGGCGTGGTGTTTATCACGCTCGAAGACGAGACGGGGCTTTCGAATGCGATTGTCTACGCGGACCGCTTTGAGGACTTCCGTCTCACGATCACGACGGAGCCGTTTCTACTGATCACGGGAACGGTTCAGCAGGCTGAGGGGACGACGCACCTCATGGCCGAGCGGATCGAGGCGTTGCGAACACCACGCGAGTTGCCGGCCGCTGCTTCGCATGATTTTCATTGAGGACTTACTTAAACGGACTCGTGTTCACGACTTCGGTCGCTCTCTTGTAATCGACCTGGAGGCGCTCCACGGTTTCTCCTCTGAGGTGGAAAATATCGCAGTCTCTCCCTTGCAGTTCGAGATCGAACCGACGCAAGTATGGGTTGGGGAGGTTTCGAAATGAGCGCGGTTTTCGGGAATGTAGCGGATGCGGTAACGCTTCCGAAATGCGCGTGGTTTTTAGGCAGGGGTCGCGCCGACGGAAGGCTGACATCGTCCGCCACAGGGGATATCGAAATGAGCGTGCTTTTCGGGAATGTAGCGGATGCGGTAACGCTTCCGAAATGCGCGTGGTTCTTAGGCCGGGGTCGCGCCGACGGAAGGCTGACGCCGTCCGCTACAGGGTTATGAAAAAGGAAGTCTTTTTGTGTATTCGAAAGGCTGACGAGACTGTTTCTCTTCTTCTTCATCTTAATCTTCTTCTTACTCTGGGGCTTCAGGGGGAGATTAAGAAGAAGATGAGGAGTAAGAAGAAGAGGGCGCGACGGAGCCTTCATCTTCGGGTTCGATCACCCTTTCCTACTCCCTTATGCCGCCATCGACGGGATGCCTGTGATTTGGTAGCGTTTCACCATGAAGAGAAAGCTTTTGATTGGCGTCCTCGTCTTTGCGGCGATTTCGGTGGGTTGGCATATTTTTGAAGGTAATTGGGACCGGTCGCTTTTCCCCGAAGATTCCACCGAACTAAAGAGCGAAAATATCGGCGTGAGCGAGCTTCGACAGCTCATGGCCGATCAGCCGAGTCTCCAGTTCGCGGATGTCCGCCCACGCGGTAGCTATGAGTCTGCTCGCTTCGTCGGGGCGGTGCATGCGCCTTTTCGCGATGGAGAGCTGATGATGGCGGACCCCGCCGTGCTCGATCCAACGCAACCGGTGGTCGTCTACTGCGATGGCGGGTATCGCAGTCGCACTTCTATCCCTGCCTTCAAAGCGGCCGGGTTTCAGGAAATTTATCACCTGCACCGGGGAATTCTCTCGTGGCGTCTGCGCGGCGGGGAATGCGAATCTCTGGCGGAAAATCCCTAACCTAACTTATTCATGAAAAGTCCCACCGTCGCTTGCGAGGCCACAAAACTGCTGCGTTGCGCTCCGATTTTTGTCCTCGAAGTATTTAAAAATACATCTGCGGAAAAATCGAACCGCGCCTTGCATTTCTGCGGCCTGACGGCGCATCGTCGAAACTCTCATGAATAAGTCAGGCTAAGCGGTTCAGGATGCCACGTGAACGCGTGATGCTGAAAACACGCAAAATGTCGCATTTTTACAAAAACAGACCCACACGGGACAATAACATCCGAGCTTCTGTGTTAGTCTTTGATCCGACATCATCAGGTTCAACCCTGTTCAGTCCATGACTCAACTCTGTCTACTTTCTGCCACCCTGAAAACCCTCGCGGTCGCTTTTTTCGTGTTCGTGACCACGGTGGACGCGGTGCGGGGCGACGAAGAAGCGGGGAGGCAGTTCTTTAAAGATCAGGTCTACCCGATGCTCAAAGAGAACTGTTTCAAATGCCACGGCGCGGAGGCGCATCTCAAAAGCGACTTTCGCCTCACGAGCCGCGAGGGACTGATCCATGGTGGTCACTTTGGCCCCGGCTACAATGAAGCCGATCCCGACGCGAGCGTTCTCCTCGCGATGATCAGCTACAAAGACGGCGATCACGAGATGCCGCCGAAGGGAAAATTGCCGGACGAGCACCTCGCGACGCTCACGGAGTGGATCGCGATCGGAGCGCCGTATGATCCTGAGTTGGAGATCAAAGGCGGTGCTCACGAGCGCCGTGGTTTCACCGTTTCGGAAGAGGATCGCCAATGGTGGGCCTATCGTCCGATCTCGAAAGAGGCACCCCCGAAAGTCGAGGCGGATTGGGGCCGAAACGGCATCGATGCTTTTATCAAGGCGCAGCTCGACCGTGAGAATCTCGTCCCGAACGACCGCGCCACGCCTGAAGTGTTGATTCGCCGGCTCTACTATGACCTGCTCGGCCTGCCGCCGAAGCCGGGGGATGTCGATGCATTTGTTGCGGAGAGTGCGATCGATCCTGAGGTCGCCTACACCGCGCTGGTTGAGGACCTTCTCGCCCGTCCGCAGTATGGCGAAAAGTGGGCCCGTCACTGGCTCGACGTCGTGCGCTACGCAGAGACGAACGGCTTTGAGCGGGACAATCCGAAACCCGAAATTTGGCGCTACCGCGACTATGTCATCGATGCGTTTAACAATGATAAGCCTTACGATCAATTCGTGATCGAGCAGATCGCGGGGGACGAAATTCCGAATCCGAGTAAAGAGTCAATGATCGCGACGGGGTATCACCGGCTCATGCAGTGGGACGACGAGCCGGCTGACCGCAAGCAGCACGTCTACGATGTTCTCGCCGATAATGTGCAGGTCACGACGGAGACCTTTCTCGCGACGACGGTCGGCTGTGCGCGCTGTCATGACCACAAAGCGGATCCGGTTTCACAGAAAGATTTCTATGCTTTCATGGCTTTCTACAGCGGGGTGACGCATTACGACACTCAGGCAAACATGGTCTCGTGGGCGTCTCCGGAGGAGAAAGAAGCATTCGAACGTGAGCGGCAAACGACTCTCGTGAAGCTCAAAGCTGAAAGGGAAAAACAGGAAGCTGAGTTGCTCGCGTTTCTGGATGGTAGGAATGAGAAAGCCGGGGGTAATGTCGAACCGATCACCTACATCGAGGATGCCAGAGGCGGCGGAGCGGATTGGTTTTACACGACGAACGAGCCGACCGCTGACTGGAAAGAGATCGGGTTTATCAACAAATCATGGTACAAGGCGAGAGGCGGATTCGGAGCGGGAAGTCCGCCTAACGCAACCATCAAAACTGAGTGGAACACCAACGACATTTGGATGCGCACCACCTTCGGTCTCACGGCGGTTCCGGATTCTCTGACCTTGGAGATTTACCACGACGAAGGAGTCGAGGTTTATCTGAACGGTCATCTTGTCTATGAGGCTGGTGGATACACGACAGGTTATGAAGTGATCGATCTCGGCGCGACGGTGTTGGGTGCGACCGCTCTCGAAGTGATTCAGACCGGCAAAAATGTGGTCGCAGTTCACTGCCGGAATTCAGGGGGCGGGCAAAACATTGATCTCTCGCTGCGGACTTTCTCCTCCTCAGCCGGATTGCAGGAAATGATTTCAGGTAAGAAAGGAAAGCAGTTTTCCGCCGAGGTGAAAAAGAGCCTCGGGCGTGATCTCGCAGGTGACTACGCGAAGACGCTCAAAGAAATTGCGAGTTGGCGGACTCGCAAACCGGGTGTGCCGCTCAATGTTGTGAAAGAGCGCGGCACGGAAGCGCCGCCGATGCATGTCCACCTCCGTGGGAGTGCCCATGCGTTTGGAGAGGAAGTTTACGCCGGACTGCCGGCCGTGCTCGCAAGCTCAGATTCTGAACCGAAGCCGGTCGAAGCAATCCCGGTCGTGAACGGGGAGTTGGCTTCCTCGGGACGGCGCCTCCAGCTCGCTAACTGGATTGTGAGTCCTGACAATGTCATCACGCCGCGCGTCATGGTGAACCGGATTTGGCAGCATCATTTCGGTCGCGGGATCGTGCCGAGCACCTCAGACTTCGGGCAGTTGGGCGAGAAGCCAACGCACCCTGAGCTGCTCGATTGGCTCGCGAATCAGTTTGTTGAAAAAGGCTGGAGCATGAAAGCGATGCATCGGCTCATGCTCCACAGCCGGGCCTACCAAATGTCGTCGGAGCCGAACAGTGCGAACCTTGCAGCGGACCCGCAGAACAATCATTTGTGGCGGTTCTCGATGCGTCGTCTCACGGCAGAGGAGTTGCGCGACACGATGCTCGTGGTCACGGGGAGTTTGAATCCGGAAACGCACGGCGAGTGGGTTTTTCCTCCGCTTCCCCCCGAAGTTCTCGCGACATCATCGAAGCCTGAGAAGGTCTGGCCGATCTCGGCGAAGGAGGAGGATCACTACCGCCGCTCGCTTTACGTGCATGTGAAGCGGAGCCTCCGTCACCAGATGCTAGCGGATTTTGATCAGGCGGACACTGACACGGCCTGCGCGGTGCGCTTCGCGACGACGGTGCCGACGCAGGCACTGACAATGCTGAACTCGCAATTCGTGAACGATCAGGCGGAAGTCTTCGCGGAGCGGATGCGGTCCACGAGTGGTGATGTCAGGGCGCAGATTTCTTCGGGCCTTGCGCTGGCGCTGCAACGGCCCGCGAAGGACCGCGAGGTCGAATACCTTCTTGGATTTTATGACTCTCTGCAAAAGGAACTGGACCTCACGCCGGAGGCCGCGCTCGACCGCGTCGCGCTCCTTGCGCTCAACCTGAACGAATTCATCTACCTGGACTGATCATGAAACGAAAAAAGAACCCGGACTTCTGCGGCAAGGTGAATCGCCGCGAATTTTTGAGCACCGTTGGCGGGGGCTTTCCTGCGCTCGCGTTGACGGGCATGTTAGGGAAGGAGGGCCTCCTCAATTCTGCGAGTGCCGCAACGGCGATGAATCCGCTCGCGGAGCAGTCCCCGATGGTGAAGGGCAAAGCGAAGAGCGTCATTTTTCTCTTCATGTATGGCGGTCCGAGCCACATCGACACCTTCGACTACAAGCCGAAGATGGTGGGGATGGATGGCAAAACGATTGAGGTGAAAACCTTCGGTCGTGGCGGCAAAAAGAACGAAGGTCGCATCGTCGAGCCAAAGTGGGGGTTTAAGCAATACGGCGAATGCGGGAAGTATGTCTCCGATCTTTTTCCCAATGTCGGAAGCTGCGTCGATGACATTTCGTTCATTCATTCGATGACGGCTGATTCTCCGATTCATGGGTCGGCGCTGCTGATGATGAACAGCGGGTCGCTCATCAGTGGGCATCCTTCGCTGGGGTCGTGGGTCAACTACGGGCTTGGCTCAG
Organism: uncultured Akkermansia sp.; assembly: GCA_964583035.1. Lineage (GTDB taxonomy): Bacteria > Verrucomicrobiota > Verrucomicrobiia > Verrucomicrobiales > DEV007 > Arctic95D-9. Next base: position 35,540 of record CAZOUP010000005.1, on the reverse strand, counting down.
TGAATGAAAATCTCCCGGGCTATGTCGTGATGTTAGATCAAAGCGGTGGTCCGATCTCGGGAGCGAAGAACTGGAGCTCCGGATTCATGCCTGCGAGTTATCAGGGGACGGTCTTCCGCTCGCAGGGCAGTCCGATTTTGAATCTCAAGAACGTGAACGGGATGGCTGACCGCGAGCAGCGCATGCTGATCGACTCGCTGAATCATCTCAATACCGAGCATCTTTCGCCGCGTTTTGATAACACGAATCTTGCGGCAAGGATTTCGAGCTACGAGTTGGCCTACCGGATGCAGGCGACTGCTCCCGAGGCGATTGATATCGACGATGAATCTGAGGACACGAAGGCGCTTTACGGAATGGATCGTCCGGAGACGGAGGACTTTGGTCGTAAGTGCCTCCTCGCCCGTCGCCTTGTCGAGCGGGGAACGCGGTTTATCCAGATCTATTCCGGTGGTGCGCACAACGATCACAACTGGGATGCCCATGGCGATCTCGAGACAAATCACAACTTACACGCGGGCGCGACTGACAAACCAATCGCCGGTCTCTTGAAAGATCTGAAGCGACGGGGGATGCTCGAAGACACTCTCGTGGTTTGGGGGGGCGAGTTCGGTCGTCAGCCGACGGCGGAGTATGAATATGGGACGGGGCGCGACCACAACAGCTACGGCTTCACGATGTGGATGGCCGGGGGTGGAACGAAGGGCGGGGTGTCCGTGGGGCAGACCGACGAGTTGGGAGCCCGGGCGGTCGATAATCGTTATCACGTGAGAAATCTTCACGCGACGATCCTGAGTCTGATGGGATTGAATCCGAATGACCTCAGCTTCTTCTTCGGCGGGCTCGATCACAAACTCGTCGGCGTGGAGGGGGCTGATCCGATCCCGGAGGTGATGGCGTAGCGGGACGATCGTGAGACTGGCGTCCCGCCAGTGGTTTAAGTAAATCACCGGCAGGACGCCGGTCTCACTTTGCTCACCCAACCCAGGCGAAGACAACAGCCTTCTCAATCTCAGGATGAAGGCTGAGATAGACGGGGCAGCTCATGGCCGCTTTCTCGATCGCACGCCGTTGAGGGTGGTCTTCGGCGAGGGGCACCTCAAACTCCACGACAAGTCTGGAAATCATCCGCGGAGGTTCCGGGGTCATGTGCTTTTCGACGCGAACTTTTGTCCCGGTCAGGTCGATCTCGTGACGCGCCGCGAGGATGCCCATGATCGTCATCATGCAGGTGCCGAGCGCCGTCGCGACGAGATCGGTGGGAGAGTATCGCTCGCCGCGTCCGTGATTATCGACCGGAGCATCCGTCTCGACGACGGAGCCCGAGGGGCCATGAGTGGCGGAACACCGGAGGGTGCCTTCGTAAACTGCATTGATTTCAACCATAAGATCAGGGGGCGATATTTTTCATGACACTGCCTTTGAGCGTGCCTTTCAGTTCAATTCCTTCGTCGTAAAATTCGGCCGCGTAGACTTCGAGGTCGCCTTCGACTGTTGTTCCGGGTCTGGCATATACCTTTGCACCGGAAACGCTGAGATCTTTGCTGAAATTACCCGAGAAAGAAATCTCGGTGCCGAGAATCGCAATCGGAACCTCGGTAGAGGGGGCGGTGTATTCGATGGACTGGCCGATGTAGTAAGTCGGTTTGTCAGGCGCGGTCGAAATGTTGGTCTGCGCTTCTTTGAAGCTCACTACTTCGTAACCGTCAAAGACATATCGACCGGGTCCGAACCATCCGACAACTGCGGCAAGGGCGATGATCAAGAGGAGAATCAATCCCAGTAATCCACCGACGCATCCGCAACATCCACTGCAGCCTTTTCGCTTTTTCAAGGGTTCATAGGGGTCAAGTGGATGAGAACGCTTTTTGTCTTTCCGTGAGCGCTTTGACTTTTTTTCGTCGCCGCCATAGGTGGGGCCTTGTGAGCGGGGATCGATGATATCCGGTTTTGGCATGATCGGAGGTGGCGGCGGCACCTCCGGGGATTCAGGCTGATCATTGGATTCACTCATCTTTGATTTTTTACTCGCTTGTTTGAAACCACTCCACGATTCAGATCGCGAAGCAACTGAAAAGAGACCATCATAAGGTTACTATGCCGACTGTTGCTGTGGTCATACCCTCATTCAATCGAAGGACTCCTCTGATTCGGGCCATGATGAGCATTGCCGGTCAGACGAGGTCACCTCACGAGGTGGTGATCGTCGATGACGCCTCGTCTGGTGACATGTCTGAATGTTCCGGCTTAGCCGCGGAACTAGGATTCGAATGGAGGCAGTTGCCCGGCAATCGAGGGCCCGCTGCGGCAAGAAACGCGGGCGTGGCGGCAACTTCTGCGGACTGGCTTTGCTTTCTTGATTCGGATGATGAGTGGTTGCCGGAGAAGTTGGCACAACAATGGCGGTGGCATGAGGAACATCCTGAATCTCTCATTTCCCAGGTCCACGAGAGCTGGTATCGGCATGAGGTAGAGGTGAAAAAGCCCCGTCACTGGGAACAGGGTGGCGGTGATCTTTTCGCCGCTTCGATTGAGCGGTGCTCGATTGGTCCATCCTGTGTCATGCTCGCACGCCAATTGTGGGATAGGGTGAGCGGGTTCGACGAGAGCTTCCGCGTTTGCGAAGATTACGAACTGTGGCTGCGGATTTGTTCACAGAATGAGATCGGTCTCGTCGATTCGGAGCCACTGGTTCGCAAGAATGCCGGCCACGATGATCAATTGTCGGCCGTCACTCCGGCGATGGATCGCTTTCGGGTTCACGCACTCATGAAGGCTCATCTCAGAAGTGACTACACTGAAAAGCAGAGGAAGATGATTGCTCAGGGAATTCGCGAGAAGTCCATCATTCTTGCCGACGGAGCAGCGAAGCGGGGATTCGCGGAGAGGGCCGAATTCTATCGTGATCTTTCCGGGGTAAAATGGGAGGCGCTTGGCGGGGACTCGGGCAAGGGGTGGTTCGAGCGTTCAAGGCAGTTCCTTCAAAGTTGATGCTTCGTCCGATTTGGCGTGATCGCCGTAAAGATTCCAGTTTATGGCCCGCTATCAAAATGTGATTCACTGGTTCCGTCGTGATCTCCGTCTTTCCGACAACACGGCGCTTTGGAATGCGACGACTGACTCCGAAAAGGTGCTCCCGGTTTATATCCCCTCGGATTGGAAAGGAGAACATCACTGGACTGGTCCTGCCCGTCAGGCTTTTCTCTGCGGGTGTCTTGAATCGCTTTCGAAAAACGTGGATCATGCCGGGGGGAGATTAATATTCCGACGTGGCGATGCCGTCGAAGAGTTGCGGCAGTTGATCGACGAAAGCAAGGCGGAGGCGGTTTACCTCAACCGCGACCCCGATCCCTACGGGCGGGAAATTGAACTGCGGGTGAAGGAACTGTGCCGTGAAAAAGGCATCGAGTTTCACGACTTTCAAGACGTCGTGCTCCACGAGCCCGACGAAGTCCTGACTGGATCGGGGAATCCCTACAAAGTTTACACGCCTTACTCCCGAACCTGGTTTGATCAAACGAAGCCGGAAAGGGTTAAAACCGTGAGGACGATTCAGACTCTGACGACTGTTCGCAAAGGCGAGGTGCCCGCGGTCGGGGACTGGGGATTGAAATTTGAGGGAGAGTTGCTCCGCGAGCCCGGTGAAAAGGCCGCGCGCGATCGTCTCAAGAGTGCGGTCGAAGGCGTCCTCGGCGAGTATGAGTCGATGCGAAATGATCCTGCGGCGGACGCGACGTCCCATCTCGGCGCGGATCTTCGCTACGGCACACTCTCAGCGAGGGAAGTGTTTTGCCGAGCCGAGGAAGCCCGTGGTGCCGCGCGATCTGAGTCGGTTCGTGGTTCGATTCACACGTTTCAAAAACAGCTCGCGTGGCGCGAGTTTTTCATGGCGATTCTTCATCATTTTCCGGAGGTGTTGGAGACTGATTTCAATGAAGGCTGGCGGGGATTGAACTGGGATGATCCGGGGGAGGATGACAAGTTTGAGCGATGGAAGGCTGGTCGGACCGGTTATCCGATCGTTGATGCGGGGATGCGCCAGCTCAGGGAAACCGGCTACATGCACAATCGCGTCAGGATGATTACAGCGATGTTTCTCACGAAAGACCTGCACATTCACTGGCGGCATGGGGAAGCGCATTTCATGCAATATTTGCTCGACGGCGAAATTGCCAATAACAACGGGGGCTGGCAGTGGTCGGCCGGGACCGGAGCCGACGCGGCGCCATATTTTCGAATTCAAAATCCCTGGACTCAGACGGAGCGTTTCGACAAGGATGGGGAATACATCAAGCGTTGGGTGCCGGAGCTGGAGAAAGTAGACCCAAAGCGGTTCACGAAGCCGCCCGAGGGGAGTCCGAAACTCTGTGGCGACTACGTGGAGCCGATTGTCGATCACAAGACCGAGCGTGATGAGACACTCCGCCGTTTCAAAAAGCACAAAGAGGGGTGAAATTTCTCTGATTCTTCATTTTCCTTCCCCGAATCTTCTCTAAAGTGGGGGCGTGAGTAGCAACTACCAAGTCTTTGCCCGAAAATATCGTCCCCGCACTTTTGAAGACGTGCTGGGGCAGGATCATGTCGTGCAGACTCTGCGCAATGCGATTGAGAAAGAGCGTCTTGCTCAGGCCTATTTGTTTGTGGGTCCCAGAGGGACGGGAAAGACCTCAATGGCGAGGATCATGGCGAAAGCGCTGAACTGCCCGAACGGTCCCAGCGCTACTTTTGATCCCGATGACCCCATCTGCGTGGAGATTGCCGAGGGCAATAGTCTTGATGTTCTCGAGATCGACGGAGCGTCGAACAATGGCGTCGATCATGTTCGTGAATTGCGCGAGACGGTGAAGTTCGCCCCCAGTTCAGGGCAGTTCAAAATTTACTACATCGATGAGGTCCACATGCTCTCGACGCCGGCCTTCAATGCTTTACTGAAGACTTTGGAGGAGCCTCCTCCTCACGTAAAGTTCATCTTTGCGACGACCGAACCCCAGAAAATTCTCCCGACGATCATCAGTCGCTGTCAGCGTTTTGATCTCCGTCGCATTCCCACGGACATTATTGCAAAACATCTTCAGTTCATTGCCAGTGAAGAGGGGATCACTTTAAATGAGATGGCTGCTTTCGCGATTGCGAAAGGCGCGGAGGGCGGGATGCGCGACGCCCAGTCGATGCTGGATCAGCTCGTGGCGTTCTGCGGGAATACAATCGAGGAGTCTAGTGTCCTCGAGATCTTTGGATTTAACTCCGCAGAGTCGATTTCCGATCTCGCTGGTCAGATTCTGAGATGCGACAACTCTGCCGCGCTTGAGTCTATTCATCTTCACAGTGACGCCGGGAAAGATCTCTCCAAGCTTCTTTCAGATCTTATCAGTCATTATCGGAATGTGCTCCTTCTCCAGGTTGATCCGAAAGCAAAGACCGGCGAGACCCCCGCAGATATTCTGAAAGCGATTCAGGAGCAGGCTGCGCTTCTCGACACGCAGCGACTGCTGAAGCTGATCGATCTTTTTGCAGAGACCGATTCACGAATGAAATGGGCGCCGAACAAAAAGCTCCATTTTGAAATCGGAATCATCAAAGCAATTCAGACGCTGGGTGAGGCGTCGATCGATGATGTCATTGCGATGATTTCCACGGCCGCGAATGCATCGAGCCAACTTCCGGTGCCTTCCCCTGTCGCGCAGGAAAAGGTTCCTGCCGCGATGTCTGATTCTTCCGCGAAGATTCAGGCACCATCAGATCCTGTCGTACCCGCAGCTCTCACGGTTGTCACCGAAGTTGAGCCTGAGGATTCAGCTATGGCGATTCCTGAACCGGCCCCGGGAGCCACTTCCGAGCCTGTCGAAGTATCCACACCCGCTGCGCCCGCTTTTTCGGGGGCACTTTCCGGTGCGGCACTCTGGGATGCGGCTCAAAAGACCCTCATCGAAGAGCGTCCGTTATTTGAAATGTGGCTTGCCGCCGCGCAGTTTATCAGTCACGAAGGCAATCGCTTCATGATTGGGTTTTCATCGGAGCAGCGTTTTTTCCGTGAGTCCTTGTCTCGATACGAAAAGGAAATGACCGGGACCATTAGCACTCTCGCGGGTGGGCCTGTCGAGCTTCTCATTGAAGTTCGGGACGAAATCGAGCCTTCCGAAATGGTGATCGAAGAGGAGGAGCCGGTCGCGGAAGCCGTTCCGAAGCCGGAGCCAATTGCGGAGCCCGCTCCCGCTCCTGTCACGGAAAAAGGCGAAGATGACTTAAAGAAAGACCCTTTGATCATAGAAGCGCTCGACGTTTTTCAGGCGCGAGTCATTAAATCCTAACACCCAAGAAAGAGACGACATATGAATATTGCTAAAATGATGAAGCAAGCCCAGCAGATGCAAAAAAAGATGGGCGAAATGCAGGCGGAGCTGGCGGACAAAGAATTCGAAGCCTCGGTGGGCGGAGGTAAAGTGACGGTCATTGCGAACGGAGCCGGTGATGTGGTTTCCATTAAGATCGATCCTGCGGTGGTCGATCCGGACGATGTCGAGATGCTTGAAGATCTCGTTCTCAGTGGGGTGAAGCAGGCCATCGAGCAGGGCAAGGCTCTCAATCAGGAAGAGATGGGTAAGCTCACCGCCGGACTCGGCCTGCCTCCCGGACTGGGATTCTAGGGCTTGGCAGGAGTTTCCGGATCGGAAGCGTCGTTGAATTTGTAAAAGATTCGGACGGCGCGATTTCCCATTCAACTCTGAGATCCGGTGCATGAATTTCCTCCGTTTCGTGGTCCCCCGGATATCGTTTCGGGATCTCGGTGCCATGACCTTGATCACCCTTGCCGGAGCAGTCATCGCCGGCTTCTACGGGGTTTTGCACGACCAGGTGACCTACACGATTTCGGAAGAGTACTTCACCCGGTTTAAGTTTTACCAGTTTGCCTACGCAGAGCCGGAAGGTGGTTCTCCAAGAGCTTTTGCCGGGATTATCGGCTTTCTCGCGACCTGGTGGGTTGGAGCCATTATCGCCTGGTCGATGGCAAGAGTTTCGATCCTGCGGGGACGGAGGCTCCCGCCACTCCGTGAGTTTGCGACGGCGTTTGTGATTGTCTTTTCGGTCTCGTTTCTGGTCGCCTGTTTCGGCTGGCTTTACGGTCAATGGAGGCGGACGACCGGCTACGCTTCGGGTTGGCTGGAGTGGATGGATGCGATGGCGGTGCAGGATTTTGATGCCTTCATGACCGTGGGCTACATTCACAACTCAAGTTATCTCGGAGGCGTCATTGGAACGGTCGTCGCGATCATCTTTCTCCGATCGCGGGAGCGGAGACGAAAGGCAACGCCGGAGCTTGCAGAGGAGGGGATATCGCATTAAAAAACGGTCATGTTTGCCGTTGTTGTCACGATAGAAGCCGTCCCCGGAAAAGCCGATGATTTGATCGCGGCGCTCAATGCCAACGGGAGTCATTCCAAAGAGGAGCCTGATTGCCTCAAATGGGAGTGGTCACGTCATGTCGACGACCCCGACAAGTTTGCGATTTACGAACTCTATACCAATCGTGACGCATTTCTCGCTCACAAGGCGAGTGACCATTTTGCGGTATGGGCGGAAGCAAGCGGCCCGTGCATTGCCAATAAAGTCGCCGGCCAGTATCAGGTTGAGGGGCCTGACATTCGTTAAGCGATATCCTTAAACTGATACTGAAGGTCGAGGTGCTTTGAGATCACGGAGAAGAGTTCATGTGATCGGAACGGTTTCGCGACGAAGTCATTGCAACCCGCTTCGAGGGCGCTGATCTTCGCCTGCTCAAGCGCATAGGCGGTAAGGGAAACGATGATCGGATCCTCTCCTGCGGCCGAGAGTGCTTTGATTTCGCGAGTCGCTTCGCTGCCTTTTTTGATCGGCATGTCCTCGTCCATGAGAATGAGGTGTGGCTTCCAGTCGTGCCACATCTCGATCGCTTCCTGGCCATTCACCGCCTCGGCGAGAGAGAACCCGGCTTTGGCGAGAATCTTCTTGAGGAGAAGGCGGTTCGTGGGTTGATCTTCGGCGATCAAAATTCGGATCTCTTCCCTTGGTGAGTCGAAGCCGATGATTCGTTGAGCGCTCGATTCATCGAGAATTGTGCTGAGTTGGCGCTCTTCAGCCGCGGCGGTTGCTAACTCCTCGCATTCCACGTAAAAGCGAAAAGTCGTTCCTTCACCGAAGACTGATTCCACGATCACATCGCCCCCCAGAAGTTGAATGAAACTGCGCGCGATGGGAAGTCCGAGACCGGTTCCTTCCGATGAGCGGCGACCGCTCTCGGTTTGGGAATAGCGCTCGAAGAGTTTCGGGATTTCATCTTCGGTGATGCCGCGTCCGGTGTCTTTAACCTCAAATTCGATCCGGATGTTCCGGCGCATGCGCTGATCAATTTCCACCGGTTCGGTCATTGGGACAGTTCGGACCGAAAGGCTGACGCCGCCCTGAGCGGTGAATTTGATCGCGTTTCCAATGAGGTTGATCAGAATTTGCCGAAGCTTGCTGCGGTCCGTCATGACATCACCGGGCATGATCGAACCCGCTGAAAAGTTGAACGCAATGCGCTTTGCTTCCGCTTTCATGGAAAGCATCTCGTAGACCGATTTCAGCATCGGGACAAAGGCGAAGGCCTCAGTGTTTCTCTCCATCTTGCCGGCTTCGATCTTCGAGAGATCAAGAATTTCATTAATCACATCGAGAAGGTGTTCTCCGCTGTTGTTAATGATGTCCAGGGTCTCACGCTGGCGAGGGTTCAGTGTTTTGTCTTCTCCAAGGATTTCAGAAAATCCGATGATGGCGTTGAGAGGGGTTCTCAGCTCGTGAGTCATCTTGGCGAGGAAGTCACTCTTCGCCCGGTTCGCGACTTCGGCTCCGTGCTTGGCTTCTTCGAGATGCTTGCGATATCTCTCTTCGGTCTCTGCGGTATCAAGCTGAGCGATTGCAATGCCGAACTGACCGGTCAAGGCTTCAAGGAGCTTGATGTCTTCCGAGGTCCAGGTTTTGGTTTCGCCGACACAAAGGAGGGTCACAAAGCCGTTCGCCGCATCCAGAAAGTTCGTTCGTGCGGAAATGAAAGAGATCTTCGTGTCATCATCGAAGCGATCCCGAATCGACTTCGGGATTAGATTGGATTTTGAGATCACGACGGGCCCGTCAGACTTGAGGATTGTCCTGATGATTGGGTCGGAAACATTGAGAGAGGGGGCTACTCCATCCGGTTGATGGGGTAGGTTGCCGAAGTAGCCGATTCGGCTGAGACGTAGTTCGGGGTCACCGTCTTCATTTTCAATCAGGGTTTGGGAAACGCGGTGCACGAGGCAGTGAGTGGCACCAAATTGCTCGGTGATGTCTTCGAGTGGGTCGTTGAGGATCTGATCTTCGCGGACTTCTTTGTGAAGTTCCGTTGCCGTTCTTTCAATGAGGAGTCGGTTTTGAAGCTGGCGGGCAAGGGCGGCCTCAGCCCGGTCCCGCTGAGCGGTGATGCGTTGCTCTCTTCGCTGGAGTTGCTTCAGGCGCGAGCGAATAATCGCCTTGGTTAGAAGGATCGTGGAGCAAAGCAAGGTGAAAAGGGCAAAGGACTTGAACCACGTTTCATCCCACCATGGGGGAGTGATGTCGATCCGGACTTTTGCCGCGCCGATATCCGGCCAGTTTTTGCCATCGAGAGAACTCTGCAATTGAAAGGTGTAATCTCCGTGCGGAAGGCCTGTGTAGGAAACCCGTCGATCATCGGGAGCGGGAATCCAATCGGTCTCCAGAGGAGAAAGCATGTATCGGAAATACCCTTTCGTAGGCGAGTTGCGATCAAGCGCTCCAAAGTGGATTGCGAAACGGCTTCGCTCGTCAAAGGGGAGGCTGAACTCAGACGTCGCGGCCATGCTTTTTTCGAGAATTCCCCCGGGCTGCGGGATAACCTCTTCGCCGAAGTAGTCGAGACCGGTGAGAATCGGAATCGGTGTGGCTTCGGATTTCGGCAAATTTTTCGGATCAATGATGTTGAAGCCGTCAATGCCACCAAAATAGAGCGATCCATTCACCGCTTTGACAACGGCGCGGGGAGTAAAGCCATCTTCCTGAAGACCATTTTCGGGTGTGAAGAGGCGAAAGTCGTTTTGCATCGCGTTGAGCTGAGCGATGCCGGTCCTCGTCGAGATCCAAAGAAGGTCATTGCCATCTTTGATCAGTGATTGCACTTGATTGTCCGGCAGGCCGTCGACTGCGGCATTGAAGTTCGCGACGGCACCAGTGTTGCGATTGAAGCGATCGAGGCCTTGATTTTCGCTCCCTATCCAAACTACTCCATTGCTGTCCTGAAGAATCGCAACGGCCCCTTTAGAAGAGAGCTTCTGGGCATTCGGGAAAAGCTCTTCGAAGGGGATAAGGGCCTCCGCGTTTTTCGGGAGAATTGAAATATCGGTGTCGGTTGATACCCAGATCTCGCCCTCGGAATTTTCAGTGATTGATTGAACCAAATTTCCGGCCGAGTTCGAAGGATTGTTGAGGCGGGTGAATCGTTCGGTTTCGTGATCGAAGCGATAGGCCCCCGCTCCGAATGTCCCGACATAAAGGGTTCCATCACTCGATTCAAAAGCTGTCGAAATATTGTCATGGCCGATTGAGCCCCGCATGTCCTTGTCGTGACGAAAGAAGGTTTCCTTGCCGCCCGGAGAGATCCTGACAAGCCCGCCTCCCCGTTTACCGATCCAGCGATTCCCCTTTTTATCCCAGAGAAGTGCCGTGATCCAATCATCTCTCTCCGCAAGTGAATCGCCGACCGGTTCGAATTTCAGCGACTGCGGGTCCCAGGAGGCGAGGCCCTTCCTCGTCCCGAACCAAATTTTTCCGTTAGGGCCGACTCCCGTCCATTGAATCGTGGAGTCAGGTAATCCGTTTTTCTGATCCGGGTTCGAGCGGATGTGAGTGAACCATTCCTGATCAAGGCTGAAGCGACTCGTTCCGCCGTTGGCGGTTCCGATCCAGAGAATTTTGCCATAGTCTTCAAAGATGGAAGTGACATGATTATTCGCGAGGCTTTCGCCATGGTGAGGGGAGTGCTTGAACCAGCCAAAAGTATCTTCGCTGCGGAAGTAAACCGCGACACCGCTCCTCGTGCCGATCCAGACGTTGCGATTTTTGCTGTCGAGATGAAGTGCGGTGATGGATTTTGCATCCAGCGAGACGGGTTGGGTGCTCTTGGAATCGGGGGTTTCTCTTCGGTATAATCCTTTGCCTGACGTGCCGATCCAGAGCTGATTGTCAGCGTCTTTTACCACACAGGTAATCGCGACCGTGGTTGCCCACTGCATTTCAAAGGTCTCGCTACCCGGAGCGCGCTGGAACAGTTTTCCCGACTCGGTGCCTACCCAAACATCGCCGTCGCTGAGGCAGGAAACAAAAGAGATGGCCTCGCTCGAGAGTTCGCCCGCGATCGGTTGGATTCTCTCAGAGGCCAGATCCATCGAGCAGAGTCCTTCACTGGTTCCGATCCAGAGAAGGCTATCGTCTGAGATAGAGAGATCGGTAATCTGATCGCTTGCGAGTTGATGGCCGGAGGCCCGGCTGTAACGGGAGAAGCTATTTTTGCGCTGGTCCATCTTCAGTAGCCCGCCGAAGGTTCCGATCCAGACCGGTCCCAGTGATTTTGAGTTGGTCGCGACTGCAGTGATGTTGGTGATCCCGCCCTGGGTTCCCGAGCTTTCCTGACTGAGGTAGTGAGTCGCTCTCCAGTAGTCAAAACGGGCTAATCCAGCATCCGTCGCGAGCCAGACGTCTCCGCTTTTGTCCTGCGTGATGTCCTTGACGTAATCCGACTGCAAGCCGAATTGAGTCGATTCAGACAGGTTGGTGAAGCGAATGTGTGTTGATATTTCCTCCCCCGAATAGGCCGCGAATGCAGCGAGGGAAAACGCTCCCAACGCAAATAATGGGCCGTTAAATAAAGACTGTTTGGGGACTGTCACGGCCAACTGGGAGAGTGAATGAGGTCGATTTATGGAAAATACCTTATTTTTAAGATAGTTTTACCTTCCAAGTAATTGCAAAATATCTTAAATACGTGTTAATTCAAGATTCTTCTAATAATTCTGAAAAACTTTCGGTAATGCGAAAACCCATCGATCAAGCCTCGGCGAAACGGGCAGGACTCTCTCTTACCGAGTTACTTCTGATCGTTGCTGTGATCGGAATTATTTCGGCGATTGCGATTCCCACGGTTTCCCGGCTTCGCGAGTCGGCGAAGAAGGCGGCAGCGACTCAGAATGCCAAAAACGTCGCTCAAATGTCAGAGGCGCTCGCCGCTCTCGGCGTTGCCCATGTCATTCCCGATTCCATGGGCGGAGCTGAGGCAACGGCTCGCCTGCTTCGCGAAGGGGTTATTGTTCCGGAAGGCCCCATGGCGGGGGAGCGCTTCATCCTTTCCGGGATGAGAGAAAAAGAGATCGAAGAGACTGCCGCCTATCTTCGGATCGAATACGGCACGACCTATCTGCGCCTCGTTTATTCACCTCCTTCGCAGGAGGGTCAAACGCTTCTTGATTGTGCTGACAGTCGCCTGCTCCTTTGTTCGCGAGCCGTCGTGGAACATTTATCTCCCACCTTCTTAGTGGGTTGCCTCGCTGGCGACTTCTTCGATCTTGCTCTCTGACTTGATCGCTTCGATCACCTTTTCGATCACGAGATTCCTTTTCTCCAGCCCGGCGTGGTCGGCAATGCCGTCGAGCTCTTCCAGCGGCATAAGCTGTGGTTTCCTGCGATCAGTCACTTTGAAAACGTGAAAGCCGTAATGCGTCGCGATAACCGGGCTGATCTCGTTCACCCGCATCGAAAAAGTGATCGATTCAATCTCCGGCATCGTCTCTCCTTGTTTCATGAAGCCGAGGTCAATCTCTCTGCTGCTGTCTGAGCCATGCTCTTTGGCGGCCGCGTCGAAGTCTTTCCCTTCGAGGAGCTCTTCCCGGAGGTCGCGGAGTGCCTTGTAAGCCTCCTCGGCCGCTTCCTGGCTTGAGGGTTCAATGAAGATCTGACTGACGCGGACTTCCTCCTTGGTCATGAATTGATCTTTATTCCGATCATAATAATCGGCGATTTCCGCTTCAGTCGGCGTCAGTGACTCATCAATCTCCGCATTGAGATAGCGATCAATCGTCATGCTGTTTTTCAATTTGCGGAGAATCATGGGGATGTCACCGGCATTGAAACCGGTGTTGTCGAGAAACTCGCGCTCACCGCCGTGCTCAGCTTTTAGCTCTTCAAATCGGGACTGAACTTCCGCATCATCAATGGGGCCGTATTTTTCGTTCGATTTCTGCTCGATAAGGGTCCGATTGATGACGTTGTCTTTCGCATAGGTCCAAAATTCATCGTCTCGATCACAGCAGACGACTTCGCCCATGTTCTGGTAGTGCTCTTTGATGGATTCGAACTCCTCTTCCAGTTCTGAATCCTCGATGCGCTCGCCGTTGATGATAAATGCCATCAATCAATCTGGAGTCGATTCCGCCGCCCTGCAAATAGCTAGCGGCCCGTATCGGCGTCAGGACCCCGCCGGCACGACGGTTTCCACGTTTGCTTCGGCCATGGATCGGAGCCGAAATGCCTGCACAGACTTTGAAAATCCCTTGAGAACTAAATCGGGGATCATCTCGGCTTCGGGAGAGGGTTCGATGCGATGAATGGTTTCATCATCGGTCACGACCTCCATCGGTCCTGCGGCGCTGCAAAGTCTCGCGGCGAGATTTACCCTCGAACCGAGGACCGTGTAGTTCAGCCGATCGACCGACCCCATGCAGCCGGCCACGACCTCTCCGGTGGCCACGCCAATGCCGATCTCAACTTCCGTCTCCAGCGACTGATTTAAACGCTGGCGCTGTTCGATCATCTCGAGCGCGCAGGCGGCCGCGTTGGCGGCATCGTTGCCATAGGATTTAAGGCCTCCGAAAACGGCCATGATTTCGTCACCGACAAACTTATCGACGACCCCTTTATGTTTCCTCACCAGATCAGTCATCGCTGTCATGTGATCATTCAACATGCTGATGACCTCACTCGGGTGCATCGTTTCTGTTCGGCGGGTGAAACCGCGAATGTCGCAGAAAAGGACCGAGACCTCTTTGATTTCCCCGCCCAGTTCGAGATCGAGAGAGCCGCTCACGAGCGCTTGTGCCACGGTTTCATCGCTGACTTTACTGAGAAGTTCGCGGTAGAGCGCCTTCTGCTTCAATTCCTCCGCCATTTCATTAAAGGAAGCCGCCAACTCTCCAATCTCGTCCGATGACTTCACGGCGACACGATGATCAAAGTCGCCTTTCCGGATCGCCTGCGTCCCCCTGGCGAGTTCGTTGATCGGGCCGGCGAGATTACGAGCGAGAAGAAACGCAATCCCGATCGATGCCAGCAAAACGATGGCACCAATGCCGCTGCCGCGGATTCGAAATTCCGCGAGATCCGCTTTCAAGCCCGTGATCGGAAAAGCCGCGATCTGGTAAGCTGGAGAGAAGACCGTATCCTCATTGATTTGATCGACATAAACCAAGTATTCTTCGTTTTCGAGAGAGGTTTCGAAGCGGCTTTCGTCGCCCTCCCTGAGCGGTGCCTTGAGAAAGTTTGCGATGGATTCGCCGAGACTGGCAGTGAACGTCTCGTCGAGAGTGCGCGAATAGACTTCGCCACCCAGATAAATCCCGCTCTTGATGCGACGATGAATTCCAAATTCCTCCTGGTAGCGCTCCAGTGATCGCTCCGCTTCCGTTTCAGAAGACGAGGCGCGGAGAAATAATCCGATTGTCTCTCCGGTGTCAGGGTCCACCACCGGGGTGCTCACCATTTCCTGCATTGTCGGTTTGCGGCCCTCATATTCCACCGGGAGAAAGAGAGTGTGTTGCGCATCGCTTTTCAGAAACTCCTGAAAAGCTGCCGCCGCCTTCTCCCTCGGAATATTCGCCCGTCTGAATTTGCCGCGTCGCGTCTCCGGAGTGCGAGGATGTTCGAGTGGAGTGACCGACCCATCCGGACTCATCAGGGCCACCATTCCCAGCTTGCTGATCACATCCTGAGCGGGCCCGGCACGGCCGGTGCTTGCCTGTGGATTCGGACCCGATGTCTGGCGGGAAGGTTCCATTTCCTTCAACTCGGCTGTGTACTGCTTCCAGAACTCCGGCATCTGATCAGCGGCCTCCCCATCTTTTAACGTTTCGACAACAAAGGGGTGCGCCGCGAGACTGCGGCAGAGGGTCATGAACTCTTCGCTACGGCTTTTTCGTGACTGCTCCAGCCCTTCGAGGAGAATCTCAAACTCAGTGGAAAACTGATTCACATAAGTCTGGCGGATTTTCATCTCTGTCGCCGTCATCAGTGCGACCGTCACCCCGATCACCGCCATGACCAGCGTGATGACCAGTTTTGTTTGAAATCGCATGCTTCGTTTCATCTTTGGGATTGAACTCCGATTGTTGCCTAATGTTTTGTCCTCTATTCCGGAACGTGGCAATGATCAATTCCGCTTTGCCCTTGACTCGCTCGGCGTTTTTAGCGAAGAGGTAAGGGTCCTCTCGCGCCGCACTCATGGAAAAACCGAACTTCGACGAAGCCGTCAAATTGATCGTCTCTAAAGACAAGCGGTTTGAAGTCGATGCCTACCACTTTCTCCGGGAGGCGCTCGATCACACGGTCATCAAGTTGCGCGAAGACGAACTCGAAGAGCACCGCCATGTCAGCGGTCCTGAGTTGCTCGAAGGAGTGGTGAATCATGCCCTGCGTGAGTTTGGTTCGATGGCGGTGACGGTTTTGGATTCCTGGGGAGTTCAAACCGGCGAAGACATCGGGGTTCTCGTTTTTCAGTTGATCGATGCCGGAGCCTTCGGCCGCTCCGAGGAAGATTCTCCTGCCGATTTTGTTGGTGTTGTGAACCTGCGCGAGGAATTAATGACTCCGTTTAAGCCGTCCCGCGAAGTGATTCGCCGGGGCGAGTCGGGAAATGACAGCGACCCGCCCGCTCGCGGAAATCAACCTGCCAAGCCGACCGAAATTTGAAGGGACACCCGGAATCGCTCGATTTCCCTTCCACTTCCGCCCGTGTCTGGACTCTCGGGAATGGCTTGGAAATTATTGTCAAAGAGGATCACTCGGCTCCGGTCGTCAGTCTTCAGGCTTGGTGCCGTGCCGGCAGTATTCACGAGGGAAGCTGGCTCGGTGCGGGCTTGTCACACTTCCTTGAGCACATGCTTTTTAAAGGAACGGAGCGTCGTGACGCCAATGAGATTGCGCAGACGGTTCAGGCGCAGGGCGGGTATATCAATGCATACACCTCTTTCGACCGGACCGTTTACTGGATTGACGTCCCCTCCAGCGGAACTGAAGTTTGTCTCGATGTTCTCTGCGATGTCGTGGGATTTGCCCAGTTGCCGGAAGATGAATTTGCGAATGAATCAGATGTGATCCGTCGCGAAATCGCGATGGGGGAGGATAATCCGGAGCAGGTCTTGAGCCGCGCCCTTTTTAATACCGCTTACACGAATCATCCCTGTCGATATCCCGTGATCGGTCACCTCGACCTTTTCAATCAACTTTCAAGAGACGAGCTTTACGCTTACTACCGGGAGAAATATTCACCCGACAATCTCTTCATCGTCATTGCCGGTGACGTCGATAGCGAAGCGGTCGTCGCGGCGATCAAAAAGCAACTGGGCGGTCACGAAAGGCGGCGTCGTTCTCCGGTCGTGATCCCGACCGAGCCGGTGCAGCAGGGGATGCGTCAGGAGCGGGTCGAGTTCCCGACCGACCTCCATCGGTGCCGACTCGCCTGGCCGATTCCGGACGGAAGCCATCCTGACGTGCCGGCGATTGACTTGCTTACTTCGATTCTCGGTGATGGACGAAGTTCACGCCTCTACCGCGAAATCCGCGAAGAGAAGCAGCTCGCTCATTCGGTGGGTGCCTACGCCTACACTCCCTCCTTTCCCGGCCAGTTTATCGTGAGCTTCGACACCGAAGGTGAAAAAGTGGAGGACGCAGAGGCGGCGGTGCTTCGCGAGTTGGAGCGCTTTGCTGAAGCGGGAGGCACCGGTGAGGAACTCGAAAAGGCGAAATACCAGGCGCTGGCTTCTCAGTTTTCGACGCTATCAGACATGAGGGGGCAGGCGTCTGATCTCGGTTCTAACTGGCTCCTGACGCGTAATTTGGACTACACGAGAGACTACGTGAGGGATCTTCAGGAAGTCGCCCTGACCGATCTCCAACGCGTTGCGAAAGAGTATCTGACTCCGAATCGTTTCAGCAGGGTCAGCCTCGTTCCGAAAGAAGAGGCCTCTTCGGAAAATAAGAAAAGTTCGGTTGCAAAACGCTCCGAAGAAATTCGGAAAGTTGAACTTGGGAACGGTCTCACGGTCTTGCTCCTCGCTGATCATCGACTGCCCTTCGTTCAGGGGACGGGTGTTTTCCGGGGCGGTCTTCTTGCGGAGAGTGAACCGCTTCAGGGGCTGACCCGCTTGATGTCGAAGCTGCTCGTGAAAGATACGAAGCGGCAGTCGGCGGCTTCTCTCGCGGATCGGATTGAATCAGTCGGCGGAGGAATCGGAAGTTCGGTTGGGAACAACACCTTCGGCGTCTCCCTGAGTGCGATGCGTCCTGATCTTGAACTAGTCGTTGATTTGTTAGGAGAGACCCTCCTTGAGCCTGCTTTCTTTGAAGAAGTCGTCGGCAAGGAGAAAGAGTTTCAGCTGGCGCAGATCAAGGCGGAGCGGGATCGCCCTTTTTCAGTCGCGATGAAGAGTCTCCGCAAGGCGATCTACGGTGATCATCCCTACGGGCTTGAAGTGAGTGGAACAGAATCCTCACTCGGTCGAATCGGGAGAGCTGATGTCATTTCTCTGCATGAGCGTCTTGTTCGCGGAGGGAATGGAGTTGTCGGAGTTTTCGGCGATCTGGATCTCAATCGGACGGAGGATCTGGTTAGAGCTCGCTTTGAATCCGACCTTGCGATCGGGTCGCGGGAATTCACCGAGCCTTTCAATGTTACTTGGCCGGAGGCCGGGGGCAGCATCATTGACTTGGAGCATGAGAAGGAACAGGCGGTTCTACTCATCGGGTTCAAGACGGTCGACCTCGTCCATGAAGACAATCCTGCGCTGGAGCTGATCGACGAGGCCTGCAGCGACATGGCCTCGCGCCTCTTCATCCGGATCCGGGAGGAGCTGGGACTGGCTTACTCGGTCGGGTCAACGCGACTCGTCGGACTTGAGCCGGGGATGATTATTTTCTATGCCTCAACCTCTCCCGAGAAGCTTGATCTGGTGCAGGAGGAAATGATTTCTGAGATCGAACTGATGCGTCGCGAGGGCCTCGCCGCGGAGGAGTTCGAACGGGCGAAGGCATCCTGGCTCGGCAAGGAGGTGATTCACCTCCAGGGCGTCCGCGAATTGGCCGGGTCGGCCTCGATCGACGAACTCGTCGGCCTCGGTTGGGACAATTACCGCAAGTCGCCGGATGTGATGCGAGGCGTCACCGCCGAAGAGGTCCAGTCTGCCGCCGCAAGATACCTCGGTGAGGAAAATCGAGTGATCGTGAGACTGGCCTCGAAAGGGTGACTCTGGAGTTAAGCCTCTATTTCAACGCCACCGATTCCGGGAATGGCGGTCACTCCGGGGACAGGGACGCCTCCGGGCTTAAAGGGGTCGCCCCACTGCATTCCGCCTTCGTTTGCAAAGAGATCCTCTTCGGCTGCCATCGCCTCTTCCCAGGTGACTTCTTTGCCGGTGTGGGCCGACATCCGTCCCATGATTGCCATCATCGTGGAATGCATCATGCGCTGGCCGTCGTTGATGTGCTCCCCGCTGCGAATCGAAGCAAAGAGTTCATCGTGCTCGACTTGATACATGTTAGGCTCTCCCTCGCGTGGTTTGCGGAACCGCCAGATGATCTTTCCGTCGTTGTCTTCGATGTAGGGATCTGATCCCCGTCCGATGACGAGGCTTCCCTTGGTGCCGCGAATGTAGTCAGCATTTTCATTAAGACATCCCGGGGCCTTTCTCGAAGCGAGGTGACACCACACGTTGTTCGGGTATTCGTAGGCGATGTGGTAGTGATCAAAAATGTTTCCCGTCCCGACTTGTGGCGCAGCGAGTCCGCCTGTCGCGCGGCAACGAATCGGATTTTGGTCGCCCATCGCCCATCCGATCTTGTCAACGCTGTGCACGGCTTGCTCAACGAGTCCTCCACCACCGAGCCAGGTGTAATTGTACCAGTTGCGGATCTGCCATTCGATGTCCGTCATCCCGTCCGTCCGCAGCGAGGGATCAAGATGGGGTTTGGAGTGATTGCTGTAATAGGTGGCGTAAATGCTCGTGATGTCACCGATCAGTCCCTCCTCCATGACTTGACGATAGGCTTCGATCCTGCTGGGTGAGTAGCGCCAGCAAAATCCGGCGACGATGGAGAGAGGTCGTCCCTCGGCCATCTTCAGGGTTTCGTAGGAATGTCTCACTCCAGCGGCATCAACCGCCATCGGCTTTTCGGCAAAAACATGCTTCCCTGCTTCGATCGCGGCGCGGAAGTGGAGCGGGCGAAAGCCGGGGCTTGTCGTGAGAATAACGACGTCGACATCGGAGTCGAGAACGCGCTTGTAGGCATCCAATCCGATGAATTTCCGATCATCTGAAACGTTGAGCTTGCCCGCGAACTTTTCATTTTTGGCGAGAGTTTCGAGAGAGGTGTCAATCTTATCTGCAAAGACATCGGCCATGCAGTGCAATTCGAGATTGTCATCGGCGCTGAGTGCCTGAGCAACGGCTCCGGTGCCTCGTCCGCCCGTGCCGACAAATCCAATCTTTAACTTTTTCGAGGGATCGACCCCGGCTCCTTTGGCTGCTCCGGTGAAGGCGGCCGCTGCTGCGGTAGCCCCGGCGGCGGTCCGGATAAAGTCACGACGATCAAACTCTGATTTCTTTGCGGTCTTCTTTGGCATAATAAAATTGGGTTGCTGCAACTGTCGTCAATCACCGGCCCTCAAGGCAAGATGAAAGCCTTGGCGCAATCAAGCGGACCGATCTGCGGATAATAGGGCGTGCAAGCTCAGAGCGTCGCGCTAGGATGGCAGGCGATGAATTTTTACCGTAAAAAGGATGCGATGAGATTTACTCTCTCGTCGCTCGCGAGCCTCGGGGCTGGTCTTTTCTTCACTTCCCTTGCGGTGCTCCCGCTTCAGGCACACAAGGTTTCTTCTGTCTCGTTGATCACGCATCTGGATACGAAAGAGGGGACCTATCTTTTCGACGCGGCGATGGAAGTGGTCCCGAGTGATGATGACTTGCTCAATGAGCAGATTCCTCCGGAGGCGGCGGCACGCGAATTTGCGGAGGAGTATCTCGTCACGATGTTCGATGAGGTCGAGCAATCGCCGGAGTTGGAGATTTCGGTTGAAACAGCCAGTGACGAAAACACTCCGGAAGAGCTCCGGCAAAAGCAGGTTCTCGTGAAAATGACGGGGCAGATTCCGAACGGCTCCACAGAGTTTCTTCTCTATCTCGAACCGACCTGCCCCATGGCCGTGGTCATGGTTGTGATTAAAGACGATAAGCCGTCGCGTCGGATGCAGGTCATTTTGCCGGGGGAATACAGCCGACCGGTGAACGTCCTGCCAGTGGTCGAAGGGGACCCGTTCGATGCTTCGGTGCCGGTCGAGTCCGATCCCGAAAAAGAAGAAAGTGTGGCGGAAAAAGGCACGGCGAACCGTTCGGGCAGTGTCTTTGTCGCCGGGTGGTCAGCTTTTTGGAAAGCGACGCTTTTTCCGCTCGCGTTGACCGTGAGCATTTTTCTGATGACGACGCGGCGGCGGATGGTCTTTCTGCAACTGGCCGCTTTCATGATCGGACTCAGTCTTGCGATCACGCTGGCCGCCGCGAAACTGGTTTCGATGCCGGGCTCGATGCTGATGATTACGGCAGCGCTCCTCGTGGTGCTGGCGGGCGAGTGCCTCTTCCACCAGAGGTTTCACTTCTGGCGTTATCCTGCGTTCTTTGTCGGAGGGTTAGGGGCCGGATGGTTGCTCGCGGGTTTCGCACTGCCCCGTCTCGATCTGCCTTCGGGAGGTGAGTTCAGTCCCGGCCAACTGATCCTGTTTGTCTTGGGCGCGGAGCTTGCTTTGATCGCGGCAGGGCTTGTTTCGGCAGCGTTCTTTCTCACGATGGGACGGTTCGACTGGTATCGGAAAACGGTCGTCACTCCGGTCGCGGTGGTACTCGTGGCCTTTGGTCTCTTTAAATTGGTAGAATCATTTTTGTGAGATTTCCGGATCGACAAATGACCACTTTCGCGCCTGAGTGAAGCGCTTTGCGAAACACGAAGTCACAAAATCCGGTCGGCACCTTGCAGTGTCGGTCTGTTAGTCTTGTCGTCTGCCTCATTCTGGCCGCGCTTCAGCAGGGGTGTGTCCTGAACAATCTGGAGAAGTCAGATCCCGCCGCCATGGTTGGGAAACTGCCCGAGACCTGGACCGGCGGCAGCCGGACGATCCCCGGGGCGGCGATCACGGGATGGCTCTCTGATTTTCAGAGTCCTCAACTTACCGCTCTCGTGAATGAGGCGGTCGAGAACAACTACGACCTTTCGGCGACTCTCTCCCGGGTGCAGCAGGCACAGGAGCGTGCGCGTATCGCGGGATCGGATCGCGTCCCCGCCGTCAATACCGGCATTCGAACGACCCGCTCGCAGAACCTCCGGGGCGCAGCATTCCGAAGCGTCCGCGCCAACAATTTCAGTTTTTCACTCGATGTTTCCTGGGAGGCCGATCTCTGGGGGCGGGTGAAAAATTTGAGAGACTCCCAGTGGGATCTCGTGACCGCGCAGAGCAACGTCTACGAAGCTTCGCGGCTCTCTCTCGCCGCGAATGTCGCGAAAACCGCTTTCGAAGTGATTGAGTCACAGGAGCAGACCCGGCTCATTCGGCAGAACTTATCGAGCCTGCGGACCAACCTCGATATCCTTGATTCTAAATTGGAAGCCGGGGACGCCGATGACCGGACCGCTCTCGAAATCAGCTTGAGCCGCGCCGACATTGCCGGGGCGAAGTCGCGCCTGCTTGCGGAGCAGCGGCAAGAGGATGCTGCGCGACGTGTTCTTGAAACGCTCCTGGGCCGTTATCCCGCCGGCGAGATAGAGGCGCTGAAATCTCTCCCGCGTCCCTCACGTCAAGTTCCGGCCGGGTTACCGAGCGAGCTTCTCCTGCGTCGTCCTGATCTTCTCGCGGCAGAGGCCCGGGTCGATTCTGCACTCAAGGAACTCGCGGCCAGTCGCAAAGCGCTGCTCCCTGCTGTGGCGATCACGACCGGGGCGGGGACCTCGACGACGGATGAATTCAGCGACATATTTGAAATTCAAAATTTGGTCTGGAATCTTGGTCAAAACTTCACGCGACCACTTTATCAGGGTGGCCGTTTGAAAGCGAACATTCGTCTCGATGACTATGAGAAGGATGAACTCATCTCGACTTACGCAGAGACCGCGATGACGGCGTTCCGTGAAGTTGAAACGGCTCTCGCAGCCGAAGCTTACTTTTTAGGCCAGGCTGAAGCGCTCACTGAAGCCTCAGCAGAAGCGCGGCGATCCGAAGGTCTCAGCCGAAGCCAGTATGAACAGGGTTTAGTCGATATCATTACCCTGTTGGACAGTCAGCGGCGCGCCTTCGATGCGCAAAGCAGTCTCCTTGCGATCAAACTCGAATTACTCCGAAATCGGGTTGATCTTTATCTGGCTTTGGGCGGCGATTTTGATCATCCTCTCGTCGAAAAGTGATTTCGCCGATGTGAGGCGTTTTACTTTTCCGAAACGTAACTGATTTACCTGACGAAACCTCTATTGCTCGCGGGTGTTAGATCCGAAGTGTTCCCTGTATGAAGTTGATTTTCCGTATTCTGGCCCCGCTTGTCATAGTTGTTTTGGCAGGTTTGTTGGCCCGGTATTTTATTCTCAGTAAGCCTGAGGCGAGAACTTTTGATGTGCCACCGCAGGTCACCCAGGTGGAAGCGACGCGGCTCGTCTCCGAGTCTTACCAAATACTATTGGAGACTCAGGGAACCGTTCGGCCGCGGACGACGAGTAATCTCATTCCGGAAGTGAGCGGGAGGGTCATTGAAGTTTCACCAAATTTTCGGGAAGGGGGATTTTTTGAAGAAGGGGAAGTTCTCTTGAAGCTCGATCCGGTTAATTACGAGACCGCCGTGGTGGTGAATGAAGGGGCCGTCGCCGAGGCAAGGCGGGTTCTTCACGAAGAAGTCATCCGTGGCGAGCAAGCGGTTGAAAACTGGCGACGCCTCGGCAAAAGCGGGGAACCCAGTGAATTCGTTTCCCGGAAGCCTCAGCTTTTTGAAGCCGAGGCACGCCTCCGTGCCGCCGAAGCTCAGCTGGAGCAGGCGAATCGGGATCTCGAAATAACGGAGGTGAGGGCACCGTTCGCGGGTCGGATCATGGAGCAGAACGTCGATGTCGGGCAGTTTGTGGGCTCGAACACGCAGCTGGGTCGGGCTTTTTCCACCGATGTCATGGAGGTGCGACTCCCGCTCACAAACCGCCAGCTTGAATTCGTTGATTTACCGGATGAGTTCCGGGGAGATGCGGAACCTATTGTCGGGCCGGACGTGGCAATTTCCGGCAGACTCGGGCAAAATCGTTCCCAATGGACGGGAAAAATTGTCCGTGTTGACAGCGCGATCGATGAACTTTCCAGGCAGCTTTTCGTCGTCGCCGAAGTAGAGGATCCTTACCGGAGGAAGGAGGGGCAGACTGGCTTCCCGCTCAAGATTGGGATGTTCGTCGATGCTTTAGTGAAAGGCCGCGAGCTTGAGGGGGTTTTCGTTTTGCCACGAAAAGCGGTGCGAGTGGGCGGGGAAGTGATCGTGATTGATGAGGACAATCGGATTCGCCGTCAGGAGGTTTCACCGATCTGGTCTGAGGAGGACAAAGTCGTGATTCCTCAGTCCGGCGGCGGCCTGAATCCGGGAGACGTTATTTGTCTGACCCCGCTGGCTTACCCGGCGAACGGAGCCCTTGTCCTGCCGACGATCGATGGAGTGACTCCGGAGATTGAGCAACCGACGGGACACCCCGGTTCAATGCCATTCAGCAAGGGGGAAAAAGGAAAAGAGGGCGGTGGAAAAGGTAAAAAAGGAAAAGGCGATGGGCCCTCACCGCAAGAGTCCTGAATGGCTGACAACTTGAACTGGAAATGATTGCATTTTTCGCAAGAAACGGAGTCGCCGCTAATCTGCTCCTCGTCGGGATTGTCCTCGCAGGTGTCTATGCGCTTACTTCGAAAAAAATTCCCCTCGAGGTCTTCCCTGAGTTCGAGAGCCGCTCGATTTCAGTGACGGTGAACTACCGTGGTGCGACACCGGAAGAGGTCGAAGAATCGGTCGTGATCCGGGTCGAAGAGGCGATTTCAGATGTCGAGGGCATTGAGGACATGCTTTCCACCGCCAGTTCGAGTGGAGGTAATGTCACCGTTGAGGTTGATGAAGACTATGACATGCGGGAGGTCCAGGATTTGATCGAATCGCGAATCGATGCGCTGGCAGATTTCCCCCCCGGAGATGCTGAGAACGTCGTGATTCGGACGGCGGAATCGAGTCGCTGGGTGATCAGTGTCGTTATCAGTGGCGATCTCAGTGAGCACGACATGACACAGCTCGGGATGCAGGTGCGTGACGATGTCGTGAACCTCCCGGAAGTGACCAATGCGCAACTTCAGGGAACCCGTCCTCACGAGGTCTCGATCGAAATCGATGAGACGGCACTGCAAAAATACAATCTGACATTTAACCAGGTCGCGCAGGCCTTGCGGCTTTCTTCAATCGATGTTCCTGCAGGAACGCTTGAAACTGTCTCAGGAGAAGTTGCCTTGCGCACGAAAGGTCGTGCCTACAATCAGAAGCAATTTGAAGATATCACGCTTCTCGCGCGGGAAGATGGTTCCCGCGTCACCGTGGGTGATGTCGCAATCGTGAATGATGGCTTCGATGAGAATCCTTTCGTCGCGCGGATGAATGGGAACCGCTGCGTTCTTGTTCCCGTTTTCAGGGAAGGAAATCAGAGCGCGATTCGGATTGCGGATGAAGTGAAGGAGTTCATGGCGGAGTATCAGAAAAAGCTGCCGCCGGGGGTTTTTATCAGCTATTGGAGCGACCAGTCTGAGGTGGTTCGGGGACGTCTCGATACGCTTCTTGATTCGGCCTGGAAGTCGATGCTCTTCGTTTTTATACTCCTGACACTGTTCCTGCGCCCGAGTCTTGCCTTCTGGGTCACTTTGGGTATTCCCGTCTGTTTCATGGGAGCGTTTGCGGTCATGCCGATGGTCGATGTTTCAATCAACATTGTGAGCCTCTTCGGTTTTATCCTTGTGTTAGGAGTTGTGGTTGATGATGCCATTGTCACGGGGGAGAATATTTACACGAAGCAGAAGGAGATCGCGGATCCGGTCGAGGCTGCCATTGTCGGAACGAAAGAAGTTTCCCTTCCCGTCATTTTTGGCGTTCTCACGACGATGCTGGCGTTTGTTCCGCTGTTTTTTATGTCCGGATTCCACGGGGCGTGGATGCCTCAGATCGCGACGATTGTGATCATCGTCCTCGCGTTCTCGCTGGTGGAATCCAAGCTGATTCTCCCTTCCCATCTTACTCACAGTCCGCGGCGCTGGATTAAAGGTTTGCTCCGGTTTTTCGTGGGCGAGACTTTGACGCGCGGTGCGGCGAAGCTTTATGGTTACTTTTCAAGGTTTCAGGAAGCGATTGCCGGTAGTGTTGAGTGGTTTGTCAGGGTCCTGTTTCAGCCTGCTTTGGATTTTGTGCTTCGCAATCGTTACACCGTTCTCGCGGTATTTTTAGGGACCCTGGTTATTCTCGTGGGAGCCTTTCAGGGTGGTCGTATCAAACAAGTCAGCTTTCCCCGCGTCGAGAGTGAGCGGGCGACCTGCCGCCTTACGATGCAGGAAGGCACGCCTTATGAGGTCACCGAGGGGTATGTTATGATGATGGAAGACATCGTCATGGACATGAAGGCGAAATATGTCGGTGCGGACGGGGTTTCGGTGATTGAAAATGTGTTCTCAAGTATTGGCGGGCAGGGCGTCTCCTCGTCCCGTTCGAGGAACAAAACAGGGCAAAGTCATCAGGGCGAGGTCGTGTTTGAAATCACTCCTCCGGAGGATCGGGAGATTGAGGTTGGAACGCGAGAGCTCGCGACGGAGTGGCGCGAGGAGATTCAGAAGCGTGGAGGCATTGTCGGGGCCAAGGAACTCTATTTCCGTGCTGAGATCGGACGGGGGCGCGATCCTATCGAGGTTCAGCTCCGTGGTAAAAGTGTGGAACACCTCACCGAGGCCGCTGCTCAAATTCGTGATCGCATGGAAACCTACGAAGGGCTTTTCGATATTGCGGACAGCCTCGATGAAAGTCGCGAGGAAATTCAACTTCGGATCCGTCCGGAGGCCGAACTCGTCGGGTTGACGATGTCAGATCTCGCCCGTCAGGTGAGGCAGGCGTTCTTCGGGGAGGAGATTCAGACAATTCAGCGGGATCGCGATGAAGTGCGAGTCATGCTTCGTTATCCGTTGAAAGACCGCAAATCGATTGCCGCATTGGAATCAATGATGATCCGCACCGCCGACGGTCGCGCCGTTCCATTTTCAAGTGTCGCTGATGCGGTCATTGAGCAGAGCTTTCCGCGAATTGAGCGGATCGATCGAAACCGTGCCGTGGAGATTTCAGCGGATGCCGATAAGGAGGCCGTTGATCTCGATCTCGTGAGAGATGATCTCGCGGAATGGATTCCGACTCTTTTGACGAGCTATCCGGGGATGAGTTTCAGCTTTGAAGGGGAAGCGCGTGAAGAGCGTGAAAACTCGGGCGGCATTCTCATCGGAGCCATGATGATTGTCTTCGGTATCTACGCCATGCTCGCGATTCCTTTTCGCTCTTACACTCAGCCATTGATGGTCATTGCGGTTATTCCCTATGGATTGATCGGTGCCGTGGCCGGCCACCTGATCGAAGATTTTATTCGGAAGGACGTGGGGGGGATGCCGCTTAGTTTCCTCAGCTACTTCGGGATGTTGGCGCTTTCGGGTGTCGTCGTGAATGATAGCCTTGTCCTCGTCGATTACATCAACCGCCGCCGTCGAGCCGGTGATGGTGTCTTCGAAGCGGTGAGCACGGCGGGAGCGGCGAGATTCCGGGCGATCATCCTCACTTCGGCCACGACTTTTGCGGGTTTGTTTCCACTGATCCGGATGGAGGCGACTCAGGCTCAATTTTTGATCCCGATGGCAGTGAGTCTCGGTTACGGCATTCTATTCGCGACGGTGATCACACTGTTTCTCGTCCCAATTAATTACCTGATCCTTCACGATATCAGTCAGCTCTTCTCAAAAATCTACGAAGATGAAAAGGATGGGGTCGAGGCTCCGGTATCGGCCTAGTGATTAAGGGGGTAGCGGACGGCGTGAGCCTTCCGGGCTGCGACGCCGCGTGCTTCCGTCGGCGGAACTTTTCCAAGTTCCGCTATATTTTCACGACGCGTCGTTATTTATCCGTCGCGGAAGGAAGGGTCACGTCTTCGACGCGAAGCTGGCAGCGGAGGAATTTCACTTGATCCAACTCTCCCGGGATCAGGATGGTGGTGCGATTCCAGCGGAAGCTGGCGACCTTTGAGGAGACCATCGCTTCAAAAGGTTGCAGGGAGGCGCTCCACGCTCTCATTTTCTCATTGTATTCATCGGATGATTCCTGCTCCCCGCGTTCGGGAAGGGAGGGGCCGTGATCTCCGACAAGGCGGCACTGATTGATCGTAAAGCCGTAGGGATTTCCAATCTCAAGTGTCAGCTTCGTGCCGAGATCTGTTTGCTCCGATTTTTTAATCGAAATCAGGAAGGCTCCGTAGTCGGTCCGGAGCACTGAGGCACCTTCCGAGTCCACCTGGATATGGGAAAAGGTATTCGCCCCGCTGCCGCCGGCATCCTGCCGCTGAAGCCGGGCGTTTTCGATGTTCATGGAGAAGCGAATCATCTCGAGCTGGTCCCGTGAGTCGGCGGGGAGTTCGATGTCAAAAGGGGTCCACGAAAACGGCTCCAGCGTCCGCGAGACCCTCGTGTCGAAAGGGGTCAGGGTTTCCTGCCACGCCCGGATTTTTGGATTGTTGATCGTGTAGGCTTCGCCCTCGGCCAGTTCGGGAGTGCCGCCGCCGTAGTCCCCCGTCAGGGTGAACTGCTCGACAGCGACGGCGTGAGGATTACCAATATTGAGATGAACGGTGTAGCCACCCTGAGTCAGGTTCAAATCCATCCCTTCCATGCGGACGAGAAAAGTGCCGTGATCCGTGAGAAGAGGGGCGTGCCCTTGCAGATTCGGACGGAGGTAGACCATGCTGTTGGTCGCTCCTTTCATCGCGATGACCTCGCTCAGGGAGCCTTCGAGGTCGGCGATTCTTTCATCGAAAGAACGGCCGTCGGCGGAGACTCCGACACTGGTCTCCGCAGCGATGACCCGTGTTTTGAGCTCAGCGACCTCATCGCGAGTGTCAGAGCGAACCCCCCGAAGCTCGGCTTCGAGGCGATCGACCCGCTCCTGCAGGTCCTTGTCGCAGCCGGTCAGCGCTCCCGCCACGAGAAGGAGGATGAGCGTTTTTTGAAAGGAGTAAATCATAGAGAGGGAAAGTAAAGCGCAGGGGGAATCACATTCAAGAGAACAAAGCGCTACTGTTTCCGCAGAATTGTCGGGACCGAGAGAACGCCGGTGGCACTGATATGTCTGATCGCGACCTGTTCAGGCTCCTTGTCGAGGCGGAAGCGTTCCTGGCTCGCGGGGAAACGTCGCAGCGTGACCCAGTTTTGGCCCTCCTTGATTTGCACGATCTTCCAGCGAGCATTGGCACCCGGTTTGAAGGCGAGGGTGAGCCCGCTGTTCTCACGGATTGGAGCGACATAAACAGGATCAGGAGGAGTGCTTCCGAGCCACGGAGAGGCCGGGGGAATCGCACCCTCTGCGTAGGAGCTCCTCAGACGTGCTCTCAATCCTCCGCGATCTTCTTTAATCGCCTTGATGCTCCAGTGGATGTGTCCCGGGCCCATCGCGGAGGGCTTGTTCCGAGTCACATCGATTTGCTTGATCGTTTCTGTTGAGGGGCGTCCTTTGTCCTCGGAGCTGAGAATTCGGCTTGAGGCGATTCCCGGCCAAACATGCCTGCGCTGCGTGTTTTGTTCAGACCACCACGAATAGAGTTCAGTAAAACTCTGATCAGCCGGATAGATTCTCCAGTAAAGCTGAGGGGAAAAATAGTCGAGCCATCCGTTTTGGAGCCATTTTTTTGAGTCGGCAAAAATGTGATCATAGGCATCGAGTCCGGCTTTAACCGTGCTCGGATAACCCGGGCGCCAGATTCCGAATGGGCTGATCCCGACCTGCACCCATGGCTTTGTCGATTTCACCGAGGAATGCATTCCCTGAACAAAGCTGTCGATGTTCGACCTCCGCCAGTAGCGAACATCGAGCTTTCCGCCCTTGGCCTGATAAGCTCGAAACGCGGTGGAATCATTGAACTGATCGTAGACTTTTCCGTTCACCGTCTTCGGGTAGGGGTAGAAATAGTCATCAATGTGAACGGCGTCGACGTCGTAGCGTTTTGTCACATCAGTCATCACCGCGATCGCCCGTTTGCGAACGTAGTCCGAGGAGGGGTCAGCCCATTTCTGTGAGCCGACTGAGAGCATCAGGGACGAATGCGTTCTTGAGATGTGCTGCGAGGATTTTGGGGAACGTTCGGTTGCGCTGGCGCGGAAAGGGTTAAACCAGGCGTGCAGCTCGATGCCGCGACGATGCGCCTCCTGCACTGCGAATTCGAGGGGGTCATACCCGTCCGGCGGAGGGGAGCCCATTTTTCCGGTCAGGAACCAGGACCACGGTTCGAGATTGGATTTGTAAAAAGCATCGCACTCAGTCCGGACCTGGAGGACGACGGCGTTCAATCCGGTTTCGGCGGCGAGGTCGAGAAGGCCGATCAACTCCGCACGCTGTTGGCTTGGAGTGAGCGTGTAGGTCGAGGGCCAGTCGATATTGTGCACCGTGGCGATCCAGGCAGCGCGGAATTCCCGGCGTGGTTCGGGGACATTTCCTTTTGCAGGAACGTAGTCGCCCCGCAGGAGCGAAGGTAGCAGGATTGCCGGAAGGAGGATGCTCAGAAAGCGGTGCGGGACGCTCATTGGAAAGTTTAAGAAAGGTTAATCATACCTTGTTCGCGCTTTCCCGGCAACTGCTATCCGTCCCCGGTGCTGACGAGGGTGCCGCGATGCGGCAGTTCAAAGCGCCTTCCCGGAAGTCTAAGGCGCCCCTGAAAACCATCGATCATCGCTTGAAGGGAATCGGACTCGCTCGCAAGGGTATATTTTCTCATCTCGTCGACACTGGCCGGGGTAAGGATATTCAGGTCGAGGATAAAAGTCCTTCCGTCCGATTTTCGCTGAATCGTAAGCTGTTCCGAAGACGGTCGGGTGATCAGGATGACGTTCATGGTCCGACCGTCCTCATGGGTCAAATTGATATCGGCGGGAAAGGTGAGTGTTGGCGTGATTTCTTCCCCGATCGGATCGGGAAGTTCATCGAGAGGTGCCATTGATCGGTCGATCATGATCGTGGTCCCCCAGAGTCCCAGGAGGAGCACGAGAACGCCAAACAACTGGATGAAGATTCTCCCTCCACTCCGGATCACCGAGAGTTCGCTTAAAGTGAGCGGGATCCTCATCGGGACTCGACTTTAGCTTTTCACACCCGCTTCGCTCAGAACTTCGCTCACGACCCGGGTCCATTCTTCGTAGCCGTAGGGACTGAGATGCAGCCCGTCGGCAATGAACCACTGAGCCGGTGGGGCACCTTCCTGACCTTTCAACATAGAAGCCGCCGTGTCCGCGAAATACCAGTGATCATTTTCTCCGCAGAGATCGGCGATGAGATCATTCGCCGCTTTCATCTCCGGCCAGAGTTCCCAGCGGGCCTGACTCGGTTTGATCGCGAGATAGACGACCGGAGTTTCGGGAAATCTATCCGCAATCAGAGCAGTCAACTTTTTGAAATCAGCCACCACTTCGTCCGGCGTGAGGCCCTTGTTGATGTCATTGTCTCCGGCATAGAGAATAATCGCGGCAGGTTCATAGCGGGTGAACAGCCGGTCAAAATAGTGGACCGAATCGGCGAGGGTTGATCCTCCAAACCCGTTGTTCACGGTGGGAGTTTCCGGCCATGAGGCATTGAGATCCCACATCCGGATACTCGAACTTCCTACGAAGAGGAGGGTGTCTTTTGCCGGAGGCGATTCGGCATCTCTCACTTCAAAAGCGGCGATATCAGATTTCCATCGCAAGGGGCCTTTTTCTGAGGCTTCCTGGGCAGAAGTGGCGGAGAATGTGAAAAGAGTGAGGAGGAGGATTCGGAAGGACATCATTTCGGAAGAGGGTAAGGGAAACCGCCGTGCTTCTTCAACTCCCGAATCAGACCAATTGTGGACTGCGTCAATTCCGTCAACTTGCGTTTTGAATGGCGACGACGACAATGGCGAAATATGGCTGCAGAGGAGACAGAAATTTCGGGGAGCATCGAGGTGGAAGACATTCTCGACGCCTTTGAAAGCGATTCGCCGGAAACAATTCAGGCTCTCCTCAGGCGGGCCCATCCGGGAGACATCGAGCAGGCCTTTGAGCGACTGGATGATCATTTCAGAGAAGCCATCCTCGATCAACTTCCCTACGAGATTCTCGCCGAATGGGCGAACTATCTCACCGATGCGGACGTCGAACGCCGCCTGAATACTCTTCCGAAAGCGGAACAGCGAAAGGTCCTCGATTCGCTATCCGACGATGAGCTGGTCGACCTTCTTCAGGAAATTGAAGAAAAGGACCGCCCGAAATACATCGAGCTTCTTCCTGAAGAGAAACGCGTCGTTTCCGAGAACCTCATGCAGTATCCCGAGGAGACTGCCGGGGGCCGCATGACCATGGCGATGGCGACGATCCCGGTCGGATTGAGCGTCAAAGAAGCCCTCGAAGAACTTCGGGCGATCAAGGAAGAGGCCGAGCTCCTCAGTCGCATTTACGTGCTCGATGGAGAGCGCCGCATTATCGGAAAAGTCAGGATGCGAGACCTCGCCTTCAGCACTTGGGACACGCCGATTGCCAACCTCATGGACAGCGATCAGCTGTCGATCAATGCGATGGAAGACCAGGAGGAAGCGGCACAAATGATCGCCCGCTACGACCTCGTCGCCCTCCCCGTCGTCGACGATGAGAACCGTCTCGTCGGAGTCATCACGCACGATGACGCCCTCGAAATCCTCGAAGAGGAATCCACCGAAGACATGGAGAAAATCTCCGGTATCGGCGGTGATCGTGGTGATTCTTCCTACCTCCAGATGTCCGTCTTTGCGCACTTCAAGCGCCGGGCCGGCTGGGTTGTGATCCTTGCCTTTCTCGCCCTGACTTCCGGCTGGGTTCTTTTGAAATACGAGGACGTCCTCACCGCCGTTTACGTCCTCGCCCTCTATCTTCCCATGGTTGTCGCCGCCGGGGGAAACACCGGGGCGCAATCCGCGACCATGGTGATCCGGGCGATGTCACTCGGCGAACTCGACACCCGCGAGTTCGGTCGCGTCGTCTGGAAAGAATCCCGCATCGGCATCCTCCTCGGGGGACTCCTCGGCGTACTCGTTGCCCTCCAGATTTGCTTTTTCCTCCCCGCTTTCCTGCTCCCCGAGTCACTGGATCTCACCGCCTTCAACATGATCGACGTCGCCCTCGTCGTCAGCATTGCGATCACCGCGCAAGTCGTGACCTCGACCCTGATCGGAGCGATCCTCCCCATCGGTGCCCGCGCTGCCAAGCTCGACCCCGCCGTCGTCGCCTCGCCCGCAATCACCACCATCGTCGACGTCAGCGGCGCCGTGATTTTTTTCACCCTCGCGAAAATGTTTTTCTTCTGAGCGGAAGAGCGGAACGATTCTCGTTCCGAATCTTCGGCATTTCGTCCCAACCTAACTCTCTTAGGTCAGTGACTAAACCCTGTTTGATCCCGTCTCTGACCGTGGCATCATAGCAGATGCTCCCGAACCCTCCGCCAGCTCCCGGTAGCGCGGCGCGTCAGCGTTATTTGCTGACGCGCCTCCTCGAGCTCACGGGGCGGTATCGTTGGCGATGTCTCGGGCTCGTTCTTCTGAATACGGCGCTCCTTGCCCTCGGGATCGCGGGCCTCGGCGGGATCGGGGTGGCGATCGACTTTCTGCGGGAGCAGGTGCAGCCGGACGCGCCGGCGGCGAAGTTTCCGTTCGGCAGTGATCCTCCTGATGGGTGGTCGCCGCGCACCGTGCTCATCGCGCTCGGTGTTTGGATTTTTCTCGCGGCGTCGTTGCGGGCGTGGCTCGCCTACCTCATGGCGGTGAGCACAAACCGGCTCGGTCAGGCAAAAATTGTCGTCGAGCTGCGGTCAGCGATTTTTTCCAAGATGCAGCGGATGAGTTTCCGCTTCTTCGATGCGAACGCGACGGGCTCGCTCATCAACCGCGTCACGGGCGACACCCAATCG
Organism: uncultured Akkermansia sp.; assembly: GCA_964583035.1. Lineage (GTDB taxonomy): Bacteria > Verrucomicrobiota > Verrucomicrobiia > Verrucomicrobiales > DEV007 > Arctic95D-9. Next base: position 1,956 of record CAZOUP010000005.1, on the reverse strand, counting down.
GTCCGGCTCTTCATCGACGGGGTCGTGGTGCAGGCGCTGAATATCATTCTCGCGACGGTGTTTTACCTCGTTTGTCTCGTGCAAATTCACGCGGGTCTTGCCTTCGCCTGCTTTGCGTTTTTGCCTTTGTTAGGACTTATTGTGGTTATCTTTTCCCGTTGGTTGCGACCGGACTACGAGGAGAATCGGAAGCGGGTCGACCGGCTCGTCCTTGTCTTTGAGGAATTGGCACGCGGCATGGGCGTGGTGAAAAGTTTTGGGCTTCAGCCCTGGGCGGAGGGACGTTTTCTGGAAGCCAACGCAGCGGTGCGTGATCAAAAACAAAGCGTCTTCCGCAAGCTCACGATTCTCTTCCCGCTCGTTTCATTGCTGAACCAACTCAGCATGGCGGTCCTCCTCGGTTATGGCGGCTGGCTCGCGATCAAGGAGGAGATCCCGGTCGGCACCGGATTGATTCTTTTCGCCGGAATCCTCCAGCAACTTAATGCGCAGGTAAACGCGATCAGCACGGTCGCGGACAGTCTCCAGCAGACCCTGACCGGGGCAGATCGGGTCTATGAAATTCTCGATGCGGAGCCGGGGATCGAGGATCGCGAAGCGGCCCTGCCTCTGGCGCGGGCGCGGGGAGATCTCGTTTTTGAAAACGTCGCGTTTCGGTTTAAGCCGGAAAATACGGTGCTCGATCATCTTTCGCTGACGGTGCAGGCGGGGGAAAAGGTGGCCATCGTCGGGCCAACCGGATCCGGGAAAACGGCGCTGATTCAGTTGATTCCCCGGTTCTATGATCCTGATGAAGGCAGAATCGTCCTCGACGGGCGGGATCTGCGGGACTGGCAACTCGATGATGTGAGGCGCCAGATCGGCCTCGTTTTTCAGGAAAGCTTTCTCTTCAGTGCTTCCGTCGCGGCGAACATTTCGTTTGGCAATCCGGAGGCGACGCGGGAGGCGGTGGAGCGGGCGGCCCGGCTCGCGGCGGCGCATGAATTTATTGAGAAATTGCCGCTCGGCTATGACACGCTGCTTCATGAAAACGGGGCGAATCTTTCCGGTGGTCAGCGGCAGCGGCTTGCGCTGGCACGGGCGATCCTGCTCGACCCGGCGATTCTGATTCTCGACGACCCGACGGCGGCGGTGGATTCGGGGACGGAGCAGGAAATCCTCACGGCGATGGATCGGGTCATGGCGGGACGGACGACTTTCATTGTCGCGCATCGTTTCAGCACGGTGCGACGGGCGGACCGGATTCTCGTGCTCGACCGGGGAGTGATCACGGCGATGGGAACCCACGAAGAACTCGCCTCACAGCCGGGTTACTACCGCGATGCGATCCTTGCCGAAAGTGGAGAGGAGGTTCTTCCATGAAGCCTGACAAAGAAACAAAGTCGGAGGCAAAGTTGCCGCCGGTCGCCGGAATCGTGGACCGCGAAATCCTTGAGAAGATCCGCGTGCAGCGGGGGGAAGAGGACGAAGCGATGCAGGTCCCGCTTTCGTTTCAACTGATCCGGAGGCTTCTCGGATTCACGGGGATTTACCGGAGGAAAATGACGGGGCTCTTCATCGTTGTCGCGGCGCGGGCGATTCAGATGCCGGTCCTCGCGTGGGCGACAGGGGCGATCATCAATGGTCCGGTCGCGCGAGGCGATTACGGGCAGTTGGCCTGGAGCGTCGCGGGCTTCGCCGCTTTCGCGATCATCACGGAGCTGACGTTTGCCCTGCGGATCAAGTGGGCACTCGAGATCGGTGAGTCGGTCATTCACGACCTGCGTGCCGCGATGTTTCGACGCTGGCTGGGACTCACGATGGGCTATTTTAATAAATTTCCCGTGGGGCGTCTTATCAGTCGCATCACCGGCGATGCGGAGAATGTCAGGGTCGGGGTTCAGAATGTGCTCTTTGTCACGCTGGTTCAGGCGGGGCAGATGGTGGGCTGCGCGGTGCTCATGATCCTCGCGGACT
>CAZOUP010000004.1:30983-78944 GCA_964583035.1 uncultured Akkermansia sp. | reverse complement strand
TCGGACGCTGCATAAATCGCGCCAGCGTCCGGGGGAGGATTTATTGACGCTTACGCCAAGCCCACTAACACCGCGCCCGCAATCGCGAGCGCGACGCCCATCATCTTTCTCGGTGTCATGCGCTCTTTCAAAATCAGCCACGCGAGGAGAATGATGAAGACGGTCGACATTTGATTGTAAATCGCAGCCCGCCCTGCCGTGAGATATTTGAATCCGGCGATCCAGAACAAGGTCGTGAGGAATGGCCCTAACAAAGCCATCGGAATCGTGTATTTCCAGGTGTCGCGACGCAGAAAGGCGAGCCCGGGCGTTTTCCCCTGACCGGTCACCATCGCAAACAGAGCAAGCGCCGCCGTCGCCACCACGAAGCGGAAACCCGCGATCCAGACGAGTGAACCTTCCTGAATGACATCGCGGACCATGAGAATCCCCACCGCCATGATGACATGCGCTCCCGCCGCGAGGAGGGTGCCGAAAACGAGATCGCGCGGCTCTTTGATTTCTTTCGTCTTCACCATCCCGACGAAAACACCGGAGACGACGAGCGCTCCACCGATCATTTCCCAGGCCGTGAGACCTTCACCGAACATGAGGAATCCGACGAAGGCGACCGACGGCGCGTAAATGCAATCCGCGATCGCCTGGAGGCTCGCCCCGAGTCGATTCAGCGCCGCGACAAACATCGTGTCCGCAATTGAAATCCCCAGCACCGCGCTCACGACGAGACGCAGCCAGGTCATGCCATCGTATTCCGGCCAGACAGGACCACCGACGAAGAGGAAGACGACTCCGAAGCCGAGAATCGCGACGAAGCTTTTGAAAAAGGTGAGCGGTAGCGGCGGGATCGAAAAGCCACTGATCCGCATCAGGATCACGGAAAACGACCAGAAGAAACCGGCGGCAAGGGCATAGAGATCTCCTGGCGAAAGCATTGCCGGAGAGATACGCGACTCACTCCTGAAGCGCACGGAATTTCCGTGTCATCGCTCCTGTCACTTCAGCGGGTTTTGAAACCAGACCACGTTCTTGCTCGCGTGACCGGCGATAAGAACGTCGAGATCGCCGTCGCCGTCCATGTCGACGGCTTGGGTGTCATAGCTCCCCTGGTCATGGCCAATGAAGTGAGCCGTAAAATTTCCGCCGCCATCATTCTCATACCACTTCGCAACGCCATCCGCCTCTTTGCCGCAGGTCACCGCATCGAGGTGGCCGTCGCCATTTAGATCCGCGATCGCGAGACTGTGGGGATAGGCGATTTCAGGATCGATTTCAACCTGCTCAAAGTCCGGCCCGCGAAACCAGAGGACGCCTTTTCCGTGCCCACGGGTCGCAAAGTAATCCATCGCCCCGTCTCTATCGAAGTCGCCGGGAATGATGTTTGACGCTCCAACTTCATTCTCCGCGAGGAGATGCTTCGTCCAGACGGCGGTCGCGTCCTCCGGCTGCTCCCACCAGGCGAACCATTGACCATTCTCAAAACCGTGGGTGCCTTTCGCGGCGCAGGCGATGTCGGGACGACCATCACCATTCACGTCGCCGAAGCCCATGTAGTGAGAGCCCCCGGGAGCATCACGATCCGTAAAGACGTGACGAATCCAGTTCGTCGCCTCGTGGGGATCCTCTGGCACTTCAAGCCAGGTGATCGACTCGGGGAAGTCCGTCGATTTTTCATCGCGCCCCGAATTGGCGATGAGGTCGAGTCTACCGTCCAGATTCACATCACCGGTGATGAGACAATGCGATCCGAGAATTTCGTCATCGACGGTACGATAGGTCCACGGCTCGCCGGAAAAAGGATCGTCAGGACATTCGAGCCAGAAAACCGTGTTGTTCGATCCGATAAAATCCATGTCGCCATCCCCATCGACGTCCATGAGGCAGCTGTGAATACACGCAGGGCGCGGCTTGTTCCGTGACTGCCCCGGCATGAAACGGTGCACCGTCACTTTCTTCCAATCCGGTCCCTGCAGAAGGACGACCTGACCATCGACGGAGGTGATCACGTCCATCTCGCCGTCGCCATCAAAGTCATTCGCTGAGACCCCATTGATCATCCCTTTCGCCGGGGGATGAATCGTGTGCTTTGCCCACTCTTCGGCGATAGCTTGCGAGGCGAAAAGGCACACAAGAGAAAGTAGGCGGATACGGAAATTCATCCAGAAATCTAGGACAGGAGGTTCGCTTCGCAATGAGCTCATAGAAGGACGCAGGCGGTCACTTTTGCCGCACAAAATCCGGCAACCGCCTGTCATCAAGATTTACGATTCTGACGTTCTTGTCGTTGCTCAACTTCGGTCCCGGTGTGCTGCGTCCGTTTTCGATCTGCGATTGGAGAAGGGCGACCATCTTCTGAACCTGTCCGGGATGCTCAGCGGCGAGGTTGTGATCCTCATTCAGGTCTTTGGACAGATCGTAAAGCTGGACGAAGGGGGACTTAAGAAGATCCGCTTCCGTCGGCTGCTTCCCGAAGGCATCCAGCGCCGCCCGCCAGGCGACTTCGGGAACCGGATCATTTCCCGCCCCGTTCTCCGAGTTCGCCGGCATCCCGCTGCACGGGCAGAGACAGAGCTTCCAGTCACCGTCGCGAACGACGAACTGAACGACTGACTTCATGACCAGATTTTTTCGCGTGCCCCCGGCATTCGCATCGTGCAGGAGATTCGCAAAGCTAATCGAATCCGGCGCTTCGTCCTCACCGAGTTCGACGTCTGCAATTTCCGCAAAAGTCGCCATGAGATCATTGGTGCCGACGAGCGCACCGCAGGTCGTTCCCGCTTTCGTCACCCCCGGCCAACTCACGATGAGCGGGACTCGGAGGCCTCCTTCGTAAACCGAGAACTTGTAACCGCGATGCGGACCGTTCGAGTGGTGGCCTCTTTACTCGAGCTGACGAATCTGATTCGGGGTCGCCGCGAGAATATTGCCGGCATAGGGAGCGGGACCATGATCGGAGGAAAACATCACGAGCGTGTTCTCATCGAGCCCCTTTTCTTTCAGGGCGTCCATGACCCGCTCGACGGCGTGATCGACTTCCATGACGAAGTCGCCGTAGACGCCGAGTTCACTTTTGCCCTGCCAGTTCACCCCCGGACTTGTGGGCGTGTGAGGGGCCGTTAAGGCGAGGAAGAGAAAGAACGGCTTCTCCGCGTTCTGCTTGCTGAGGTAGGATTCCGATTCGGTGTAGAAGGTTTCGAGGACTTCATGATCTTCGAAATCCCGGGCGGCAGGACCGACGCGGTTGAACGCGCTCCATCCTTTCTGTGCCGTGATTTCCCCCTGCCAGACATTGTTGCGGGCGAAGGCATAGGGATACATGTCAAGCGAGCCGGGAAGGATGAAGCTCTCATCGAACCCGAACTGCACCGGGCCGTAGCGGAGCGGTTTGGAAAAATCGACATTGGTCAGTCCCTGCGTTTCGCCATCGAGCGTTTCCATCGTCGTGCCGAGATGCCACTTCCCGACGTAGCCGGTGTCGTAACCAGCCCGCTTCAGAAGTTTACCCAGCGTGAACTTCTCCGTGTCGGGGCGGGGACCGCAGAATCCCCAGGGGCCATTCGTGACCGGCGAGGCGAAACGCCAGTTGTATCGGCCTGTCATGATCGCCTGCCGTGTCGGACCGCAAACGGAGGCATTGACGTGAGCATCGGTGAATCGCACGCCGCTCGCAGCGAGGGCGTCGATATGGGGCGTCTCGATGAGACAATCATCGCCGCCATAACAATTCACGTCACCGATCCCGAGATCGTCAGCGAGGATGAAAACGATGTTTGGCTTCTCTGCAGCCTGGAGCAGCGAGAAGACAGATAGAAAAAGAAAAGTAAGGAGTCTCATGTCGGTAAGGTGGGGCTGCTAGTTCTCTCCGAGCCACTGACACGCATTTGCGAGTACCTGAATCACCTGAGGCTGCTTGAAGACCGGATAGGTCTCATGTCCGGGGCGGAAATAGAATACTTTGCCTTCACCGATGTTCCACACCATCCCGGCGCGGAAGCGTTCGCCCAGTTCCCAGTTCTCTTCAAAAATCACCTCGTCGGGGGCGGGCACGTGAAAGGGCTCGTCATACATCTCCGTCTGCGCGATCTGGAAAGTTGCGGGGAGACCTTTCGCAATCGGGTGTCCGGCGTCTTTGACCGTCACCCTGCTCGGTTCGCCATCGGGGCGGTAGGCGGGGAAGCAGCAATTGGGCAGGTGGACGAGGGCTTCATAGTTTGTTTTGTTCAGCTTATAGGCAAACCAGGCTGGAGTGAGTTGACTCCCGTAAGTTGGAACGGTGCGTGGTTTCGGCGGGGCGACTGGCGTAAACTTCATCAGCTTCCCCGGGTCGTGCTCGGCGAAATGTTTCTTCGCGTCTTCCATCGCGCGCCAGTTCATCGCCTCCATGAAGGGACTCGCAAAGTGCGCCGAATGGAGAGCGATCAAATCGAGATCGCCGGAGAGAATCTGATCGAGGATCCGCGTGATGTTTTCTGTGGTCACTTCGTCGTGCCTGACATGCCCCCACCAGATGAGGACGTCGGCCCACTCCAGATCGTTCAGTCCCTGGCCCGGATCATCGAGCGCAACGGAGCGAATTTCGAGGTCGTCCTTCGCGGCCTCGAGCTGCTTCGCAATCTCGTTGCCGAGGTAATTGTCATAGGCCTCCGCCTGCCGCTCCTGTCTTTCGTCCCAAACGAGAACGTGGACGGGATCTGCTTTAACATCGAATGGGCTCGCAAAGAGCGCGGCGAAAAGGATCGGAATTATTTTCATGTCAGGGGTTTTCGTTTTCGTAAAGTTGTCTAATTTCTTCCGCGGTGAGCATTTGATCAAAAATCGAGACCTCATCGATGCGGCCATTAAAATGTCGAATCTGTCGTGAATTGTGAGGCGGTGGACTCCAGTTGCCGATCTCAGCATTTCCGATCCGCAAAGGAACGACGCGTTGAACCTGAACCGATCCTAACACCTCTCCATCACGATATTGCGTGACGGTTCCGGCCTCACCATCGTACACCGCCGCGAGTTGCATCCACCTTCCAAAGTCGGAAGGCTGCATCACGAAAGGGGCACGGGAATTGTTCTCCGGCCCGGAACGGCCATTCCAAACCGCCAATTCGATATAACCATCCCGATGGATCTGCCAATGAAGTGCCCCGCGACGATCCCATCCGTCGCTGAGCAAGAGGGAGTGAAAGAGGTTATCGAATCCATCGATCCTCACTGAAGCCACCAGAGTCATCGACCTTGCTTCGCCGGGAACCATGATTCGAACCCTATCACTTGGTCGCTTGAAATCGAGAGCACCTTTGTCAGGCCAGCGGCCTTTGCTCCACTGCGCCCCGATGATCGCCCCTTTGAGGCCTTCATCTCGCTGTGAAGATCGATTGGAAAGGCTCCTTGGAAAATCCAATTCCGGCTCGAAATCATAGTGAGCGACCAATCGGGAATCACGTCCCAATGCCTGCGATGACTCGAGCCAGCGGCCATAACCGCTCTCCTGCAGGGCCTGTGACCGGCTTTCCATTTCTGAGTGGCTGAGGAAATTCGCATCGCTCACCTCAATCTCAGAAGTCCCACCGTCCGGTCTGACGAGGCTCCCTTCCCCGGCGTTAAGTTCACGCCCCTCGCCGAGGCGCCGATCGCTGTCCGGTGTGAACAATTCGACCTTGCCATCAAAGACGTGGACGGCGGTTCCGGTTTCTAAGTCCACTTCCATTCCGAAGGAGGTTCCCAGGTCAACCAATTCAAGTTCCTTCGTCGTGATCGTGAAACCATGAGCATGATGCGGGACCTGAGCCTGCAATTTACCGTGATGCAGGATACCGCCATTTTCGGAAACGAGTTCCAGTTCTGCCGGAGCTTCAAGGATGACCGAAGCGCCGCTGTAAAATTCCAATTCGACGGTCCCCTCCGTGAGGGTCCACCGCCCGGGCGCGAGGGCATCCCCGGAGCGAAGTCGCTGATCTTTCCACTGCGCTTCGACCGACCGCGTCAGAACCGCAACGCCGGGATCAAAGCCCGGCCCCGGAACTCTCATTTCATTTGATTGATCCGGTCGTATCCAGAAAAGGAAGAGCCCCGAAGCCAATACGGTGACAGCTGCCGCCATTACCCACACTTCCGCCCGCAATCGCCGAATCGTACGCCCCTCTCTGGAATCTTTATCCACACTCGAAGTGAAGGGAACTCCGGACGAGGCATAATATCGAAGATCCGAATCGAGCATCCGGTGTTCCAGTAACTGCCGCCGCAATTGGACGTCGCCCCGCATCTCGTTTTCCAACTCCGCGAACTCCTCTTCGTTGAGAGTGCCGGAGCAATAGCCATCAATCAGATGCTGCTGTCGGTTCTCCTGATTCATACGGTTCCTTTCCATCGCTCCTCTGAAAGGGAAAGCTCAATGCAGCGGTGCAGGCTTTTTCGAATCCTTGCCAGCGCCTTGTACAGTCCGGTCGGCGTTCGGCCAACACGTGTCGCCGCATCTTTGATGGAGATGCCATCCCCATAGGATACCCGAACCAGTTCGCGCTGCGCTGGCCCCAATTTCGCGAGGCACTCCTGCAAAGCGCGCTGGCGTTCCAATTGATCAGTCGCGATCTCTTCCGCTTCAGCGGCGAGAAGTTCGTAGATATCTTCACTGAAGACGAGTCTGTCGGTGGCTCGCTTTCTCCGATAGTTCAACACTTCGTAGCGCGCGATCATGAAGGCCCAGTCGATGAACTTCGACCCGGGACGGTCAGGATCGAACTGATCAAACTTCCGCCACATCACAAGGCTCGCCTCCTGCATCACTTCGTCGACGCCCTCCCAGGTTGGCAGCAACGAAGTCACAAAGGCCCGGACATTTCCCTCGTAGCGAGAGAAGAGCCGGACGAAATCTTCGTGGTTGGGATCGGAGGCAGCCATTTTTACTCAATTAGAGCCTAGATTATGAATGGTGTTCTGGATTTCACCGACGACGGGTTCTCCGGTTAGTCCCCTCAAATTATATTCGATCGACATCTGCCAGACCGGCTTCATTCCATCAATCGCGAGGCGGAGTGTTTTGCCATCCTCTGAGACCGTGGCCTGAGTCACCGCGTGCGATCTTTCGTCGAAGTGCTTCGAACCGTATTTTTCGGTCCGCTCCAGTGCCCAGCTTCGCACTTCGAATTGTGCGGAGGTATCAGTGATCGACTTTCCCTCAAGCGGGTCGGAAAAGGTGAGATCAATCCCGCCTTGATGAGCTTTTATCCCGATCGGTAAATATGCCGGTTTGCCCGTCGCCCGAACTCGATAGAATCCGCCCGGTAATTGCATTTGCGCCGTGCCCCACGCTGACATTCCGCAGAGGTAGAAATGCCCGTCCCCGGGATGAAATCGACCCCGCATCGTGCCGGTCGGAAAATCCGGAATCGGCAAGGCACAGAGTCCACCCTGCATTTGTCCATCGAGCGTTTCATGAGGTACAATCTCGAGGCGGCCCTGCCCGTAGGAAAGGTGGAGCAGCTTGCCGTTCAATGCGCCCCAGGCGGGACTATCGATCCAGAGCAGCTCCGCCGGTGAGCGATCAAAGCCCTTGTCGACCCAGCAAAGTGGCAGCTCCATCGCAGAATCGGAACTCTCCTCCGGGGCGCCGTAGCTCCACATATTCCCGTAAAAGTTGTCCCCGGGAACGACATGATTGATGCGGTTCATCGGGTTCCAATGACCTTCCTGATCGGTCACAAAAAAAGTGCCGTCCGGATTGCGGCAGACTCCATTCGCGGCCCGGAATCCATTCGCGAGGATCTCGGTTTTCGCTCCGTCAGCACTTACCTTCAGTAACGTGCCATGATGTGCGACAAGGGGAGTGCGAGCATGCCGGGCACTCTTGGCGTAGTAGAGATTGCCTACTTCATCTGCCTGCAATCCCATCGCAAACTCATGGAAGTGGTCAGTGACTTGATGGTCGCTGTTGAAGTTCTCGTAGAAATCGGTTTCACCGTCGCTGTTGAGATCGTGGAGCCTGACAATCTGATCGCGACAGGATACAAATATATCGTCGCCGATCAATTTGACCCCGAGCGGTTGAAAAAGGCCGGAGGCGATGCGCCGCCACTTTGTTGTCGTGCCTGCCTCGTCCGTGATGCCATCCACCCGCCAGACATCGCCATCCCAACAGCAAAGGATTGCTGCGCTGCCATCTGGTGTGAAATCGATTCCGCTGGCACGAAGTCGACTCTTCCATGGGTTGCTGGCCGGCATCACAAAACTGTCCCATTGAAAAGCCCCGGCCTGGCCACCCCGAATCACAGGGGACTCAAGGATTTCTGGCCACTGAGCGGGGCCGCCCTGAGTGAGGCTTTCCAAATCCAACGGAGCGACGCCGTTCTCTGAGCCAATCGAAAAAGCCAGATCAATCGGCGTCGTCGTTGACGGAATCGTCGCCACGACGAAACCGTCGGATTCCTTCGTTTCGATCACGGATTTGACCCTGGTTCCCGCATTGGCAAGACGCAGGGTCAGATCGCGATTTGATTTCCCGACGTTCAAGTGTCTGACAAAGCTACCATCCGTCGCGAGAGTATGATGTTCGAGGATCGCGGTATCGCCAACGGTGTAACTCATCACCACGTCATCACCGTGTTTATAGGTCCCCTGATAGTGAGCCCACTGCCGCGGAAGCGGCCCATAGCGTCTTCCATCAAGCCCTGTAAAACGGAGATCCTCGAATCCTCCCGTTTCCGGATTGGCCCAGCCCGGGCCGTCTTCTGTTTCAAAGACCGGCTCACCGACTGTCCGGGGCCGAACCACATGTCGACCGTTGAAATTGATTCCCTCCCAGTCGATGAATCCTTCGCCGCGCCACATGCCGGCGACGCGAAGTGTGTCGTGCTCAAAAGCGGACCATGCTTTGCCCGCACTCACCCCGCCGGGGCCGTTGTCGAGGCGGATGCCGATCGCTTTGTAGGCAATGTTCGCACCGGGGGCGATATCGTCTGGCTTCCCGCCTTTCGGTAGCCCCATGCCCCGGTCGGTCGCATTGGCCAGTTCAAACGTGCCCGTCAAAAAAGGGCCGTAGTTCATTTCCTTCCACGGCTCGCGCTTTACCGGCGCAGGGCCGGGATCGGTTCCTTTCGGCAAACCGGCAAGGTAGGCTTTTGTCACCTCAAAGAGTTGCGTTGGATTGTGTTCCTCCAAATAGTGATCACGGATGTAGTGAATCACCGCATACTTTTCGCGCGGCGTCAGTTGCACCTGCGGCACCATGAGACGCCATCCGCGTGTCAGGGTCTGATACATCGTGTAGGGATCAGAACCATGCTGAAATTTGCCTTCACCGAAGCGGAGGGAGTTGGGAATGGATCCGGGAAAATTAAGGTCGCCATGGCAGTTGTGACAGACCTGCTGGTAAACCTGCTCCCCCAGCGCGAGGACCTCTTTCGACGAATTCCGGATCAACTTCCGGTGATCAATCTTTGCCTCGTAATCCGGAAGTGCGGACTCAGGTAGCAACATCTCACCCGGGGGAAGGTCCGCATCCTGCGCGACAAGAGGCAAACTGATTCCGAGAGCAGCAAAGAGAGGAACAAGGCGAAACGAGAGAAGCATACCGGGGATACTGCGTGCCATAGAAAAATTGCCCACTCTTTTTTGTAGGGTCAGATGCGCTTTCCAGCCCCGGTAAGTCTTATTGCTCAAGATCCTTCAAGACCGCCTCATGCAGCGCCGTCAATTCGGCGACCAGTTCAGGCCTTTCCGCAGCGTAGTCCTTCACTTCCGGTTCCTCGTCGGTGAGACGATGCAGGCTCGCTTTGATCACCTTCTGCGTTTTTTTGTTCAGCGAAACGATGAGCTTCCATTCGCCCCGGCGTAATGCCCAACCATTGGACCAGCCAAAATGTAAAACCTCGTGTCCACTCTTGGCATCTGCATCATCAATCAAAGCTTTCACGCTGTGCCCGTCGAGCTTCGAAGCATCCGCTGCCTGCTCAATCCCACAGAAATCGAGCACGGTCGGAAACCAATCCATCACCGTGACGATCTGGTCGCGAGTCTCTCCCCGGGGGACCTTCGCGGGATAGCTCAGGATCGCCGGCACCCGGACTCCGCCCTCAAGGTAGTCCCCTTTGTGACCGGCCCATTTCCCGGTGTATCCACCGCCTCCGAAGGCGCTGTAATAATGTCCCTTCGGGTAACCGCTCGCGTGGTTGTCGACTGAGATGCCCTTGTTGTCTTCTTCCGAGTGGCCGTTGTCACTCATCATGATGACGATGGTGTTTTCTCTCAAGCCGGTCTCGTCGAGCTTCTTCATGACGCGCCCGATGTGATCGTCGACTGACGAGATGACGCGGGCATAAGCCTGACGGGGCATTTCGAGATCAGCGTAGTCGTTCCTGTATTTGTCGATCGGTTGCTCGGGGTAGTGGGGGATATTAAAGGCCACGGTCATGAAGAAGGGTAACTCTTTGTTTTCATCGATATAGTCCACCGCCTTTTCGATCATCATGTCAGGGTAGTATTCCTCAGGCCGGAAGATCTCTTCATTGCCGTCGTACAAGTCGTGGTAGCCCTCACCGTGGAGGAAGTAGTGACGGTAGTTGTCGATGAAGCCTGACAAGTGACCAAAATAGGTCTCAAAGCCCTGATCGAGCGGCCCATGACCAACCTTCGCACCGAGATGCCACTTCCCGAAAAGAGCCGTTCGGTACCCCGCTGACTGGAGAACCTCGGCCAGCGTCACCTCTGAGGTGGCCATGTTCGTGTTTTCACGGTCGCTCCCGTGACGATCGCCCTGCGTCCAGCCGGTGACCCCGCCGCGTTCAGGATGCCGCCCCGTGAAAAGCGAGGCGCGGGCCGGACAACAATACTTGTGCGCGTAGGCCTGAGTGAATCGAATTCCTGTCGCGGCCAGTTCATCCATGTGCGGCGTCTTGAGATCCTTCGCTCCATAACAATTCAGATCCAGCGTGCCCTGATCATCGGTGAAGAAGATCACGACATTGGGTTGATCGGCGATCCCCCGTGCGGATTGAAGCGCCGCGAACACAATGATCAGGCAGAGAAGGAGAGGGAATACAGGTCGAATCATAGGGTTGTCTTTCATTCTAATTAGTTGGGTTTCTTGCTTTGCTTTTCCTGGGCGTTCTTGAAATTGTCTCCATTCGTTCCGAAGGGAATGATCGTGTAGGAATCGTCAGTCTTTCGAATCTTCATGAAGGCCTCGAGGTCCTTTTGAAGTCGTTCACGACTCTCAGAATGAGCATTCGAGTCCTCCACTAACTCCATACTGTAGCGCGACTCATTACTCGTTGTTGGAACATCGTAGAAGCGCCCGTCCTCATGGAGTCGAAAGCGCTGATCACGTACAAAATAGACCTCACCTTCAAAAGCCATTGCGTAGGAATTTCGATCCTCTCCCTCTGTGCCGAGAAGGTTATGCGACAGATCCATTCCGTCGACGTCGTGCTCCATCGAAATGCCCGCCATCGATGCCAGCGTAGGCAACACATCCATCAAGGTGATCATTGAATCTATCCTTCCCGCCGGAATCTTCCCGGGCCACTTAGCAATGAAAGGAACGCGTGTCCCCGCTTCGTTCATCGTCCGCTTTCCTCCTTTTAGATGAAAATCGCCCAACCGGCTTGTGAGGTTCCCACCTGTTCCGTTGTCCCCGGTGAAGATCACAATCGTGTTATCCGTGAGGCCCAATTCCTCTAATTTTTCGATCAACTGACCGACTACTTTATCCATGTGATAGACCATGTGCCCAACGGTGCGCTCTTTTGTTCCGAGGTCCTCAGGATAGTTCACCTCCGCCGGGGTCATATCTCCCGGCGGAGTCACTAGCGGGGTGTGAATCAAATTCATCGGGAAATAGGCTAGGAAGGGCTGCTCCCGGTTCTTCGCCATGAATTCCATGAGGAACTCGCCGTGAAAATCCGGCCCAAAGACTTTCTCATCGTGAACGACGTGCTTTCCATTCTCCCAATGATGAGGCCCGTAATAACGACTCGGCCGTTCTCCGTCCCAATTCTGCACCCAGAGGCAATGCTCATCGAATCCGTGCGAAGTGGGTTGGTCCGGGTATCTTTGAAAATCACCGAGATGCCACTTCCCCGCGATCGCCGTCGCATACCCCGCTGACTGGAAAACGTCGCCGAAGGTCTTCAGCCGCACTGGCAGGCGATTGCTCTGCTCTGGATCATCGGGGCTGTCGAGCCGCTCGAGAAATCCGGAACGATTTGGGTAGAGCCCCGTCAATATCATTGCCCTCGTCGGCGTACACACCGGGGTGGCATAGGCGTGATCGAAGAGCGCGCCCTCCGTCGCCATTCGATCCAGATTTGGCGTCGCGTAAGCGGTGTTCCCATAGCAAGCCAGGTTTTCCGCCCCAAGGTCATCCGCCATGATGAGTAGAATGTTAGGGGGCTGCGCAATGCCCATGGAGGCAGTCAATAAAGAGAGCGACACGATGAATTTTATGGGAGTCAATTTCATGATTATTACTTAACAAGATCGGTTCCCACAATAGCCCTGAACTGCTCGGTCAGTTCAGCGACCCGTTCGGGCTCTTCGTTCCACTGATCCTTCGTCTCACCAACATCTTTCTCCAAATCAAACAGATATCCCTGACCTGACACTTCCTTCACCCGCTCCTCCCCATGACCAAAGACAATTTTCCACTTTCCGCAGCGCATCGCAAAAGCTGAACTTGAATGATGTATTATCGGTGGCCGTGCCGAAACAGCCTCCCCCAACAGAGCCGGAAGCATGCTCACACTGTCCTCCCCCGCGCCCTCCGGCAAAAGCTCCCCGACGAGATCCGCCATCGTCGCCAACAAATCCGTCAGACAAAACGCATAATCACTCGTCGTGCCCGCTGCTACCCGCCCCGGCCAGCGCACCATAAAGGGCACCCGGTGGCCGCCCTCCCACACGCTTCCCTTCATGCCCCGCAGGGTCCCCGCCGACTGGTGGCCATTTGTCATCGTCGCTGTCCCCTCCGGCTTTCCCACTTCCAACGATCCCGCGAGCGGCCCGTTATCACTCGTCACAATGACGAGCGTATTGTCCTTCATCCCGGCTTTCTCAATCGATGCGTCGATCTGACCCACGGCCCAATCCACCAACCAGACCATGTCTCCCCGCGTCCCTGCCTCCGACTTTCCCAGCGCAAAATTAGCCGTAACATGTGGCGAATGCGGTGAGGACAGCGGCAGGTAAAGAAAGAACGGAGCCTCGGTCGACGACGCGTGGTGATTCGCAATGAAATCCACCGCCCTCTTCGTGAAACTCACATCGACGGTCTCGTTCACCCAGTCCGGCGCCGCCATTCCGCTCCGCCAGCTACCTGCTGGATTGCGATAGCTCGCCTCCTCCATGTTCAGCATTTTCCTATTCTCGATAAAACAGAAAGGCTCCTGATCCGTCGAGCAGCCGGCAGTGTAGTAGGCTTCGTCAAATCCCAGATCCTCCGGGCCCCCAAAGATCCGCGCAGAGAAATCAATACTCTCTCCCACCTCCCGATCCGGCAGGGGATTTCCCTCCCAGGGCAGCGGTCTATCAAAATCGACTGATCGTCCCTCCTTTGCGGTAAATCCCAATCCGAGATGCCATTTGCCGGAAATCGCCGTGCGGTAGCCTGCACCTTTTAGAAACGAGGCCAGTGTCGTCTGCCCGGACTCGATCAGCGGTGGCTCCCAGTTGAAAAATACGCTCTTCTTCAATCGCGTGCGCCAGCAGTATCTTCCCGTTAGCAACCCATACCGCGAAGGAGTGCATACCGAATCTGCCGAATGCGCATCCGTAAATCGCATTCCCTCCCGCGCGAGCCGGTCGATATGGGGCGTCGGAATCCGCGATTCCGCATGGTAACAACCCACATCCCCGTATCCCAGGTCATCCGCAAAAATTAGAACGATGTTGGGCCGATCAGCTTGCGCATGGCCCGCGCTCGCAAGGAAACAAACGAGAAGATAAAGAACGAATCTCGACATCGAATTAGTTTTTGAGATTCTTCGCAGCCATGCGCTTTGCTCTTTCTTCCAGTAGTCGGTCGTATACCGGATTTCCCGTGCGTGGATTGTCTCCGATATCAGACCGAACATCGCCCATCGACTCCTGCAGCTCAGTGAGCCTCTTCTTCAAGGCTTCAACCCGCTCACTGGATCCGGGGTCATCGGCGAGATTTTTCATCTCGGCGGGATCGCTCACCAAATCATACAGCTCCCAATAATCTATCCCGTCAAAGTGGATCAATTTCTCGCCGGCCGTCCGGATCCCGAAATGCGCCGGAGTCTCAAAATGTGAGAAATAGTAGCGGTAGTAAAAAGCATCCCGCCAATTCGAGACCTGTTCCCCTTTGAGAAGGGGCACGAGCGACTCTCCCTGCATGTCCTCAGGCACGGAGCTCCCCACCAGATCAAGAATCGTTTCAGGATAATCGAGATTGAGGACCAGTTCTTCGGAAACGCTCCCGGGCGCAACCACTCCCGGCCATCTCACTAACAAAGGCACTCGAAGCGATTCCTCGTAGATGAATCGCTTGTCGTAGAGACCGTGTTCACCGAGGAAGAATCCCTGATCAGCCGTGTAAATCACGACGGTGTTTGCCGCGAGGCCCGACTCATCGAGATAGTCAAAGACCTTTCCCAGATTGTCATCGATCCCCTTCACGCAGCGGAGGTAACGTTTCATGTATTCCTGATAAACGAAGCGCCGTCGCTCAGGGCCTTCGGGCATGGCCTTTATCTCTTCATTGAAAAAGGTGTGAGGTGATCTTCCCGCGATTTCCTGAGTGGACTGATCCACGGCAGGAGACCGTCCCGTTCCGCTGTCCATCAGGTTTGCCGGTTCCGGGATTTCGACATCGGCGAGATAATCATCATAGAGGTGAGCATGCTCCCAGAGATCGTGTGGTGCTTTATAGTGCAGCATGTAAAAGAACGGTCTCTCTGCGTCGCGAGTGTTGCGAAACCAGTCGAGCGCCTTCTTCGTGATAATGTTGGTCGAGTGCCAGCCTGCATAGGCCGTCCGCTTGCCCTTCATGACAATGCCGGAGGGATCCTCGTCGCCCATCTCGACGAACTCCGTGTCATGATACTTTCCCTGTCCAGGAAGAATCGCCCAGTGATCGAATCCCACAGGGTTCGTGTGGAGGTGATACTTTCCAACAAAGCCGGTTTGGTAACCATGAGCCTGCATCAATTTAGGTAAGGTCGGCTGACTCTGGTCAAGTCCGGTGAATTTGTAGACTCCGTTGAGATGGGAGTATTTCCCCGTCCAGATCACGGCCCGACTTGGCGTGCAAATCGAGTTGGTGACAAACGCGTTCGTGAATCGCATGCCTTCAGCACTGAGCCTATCGAGATTCGGCGTCGGAGCGGTTTCCGCGAAACGCCCCCCGTAGGCGCTGATGGCATGCGCGGCATGATCGTCCGACATGATGAAGAGGACGTTAAGCGGCTTGGCCTGACCAAAGCCAGAAAGGAAGATCAAGACGGCTGTCAAAACCACGAGTCGAAGTTGTATCATGCGGGGATACTACCAATTTCCATTCAATTGCCCGCCTGAATCACCAATTAATCACGCCCTTCTGATTTTCCAACATGAAGGCAAACCTCATCGAGGCCGAAGCCAGGATGAAAACGCCGATTTCATTCTTCACTTTTCTTCTTCAAAAGATTTAAAATCAGAGCCTTATGAATATCCCCCGTCTCATTCTCACGATCATTGTCACGGCCGTGGTGCTCTACCTGAAATAGTACCTGAAATAGGGGTCAATCGACATGTTTCAAGTTTCTCCATTCCGATATTTCGTCTGCCAAATCTCTGCCATCCATCTCCTCAAACCTGGAGAGATAGCCTGTCCCTCCCGAGAATTCCGCTGGCGATCCCGGATCACCCCGAGCACCTCAAACTTGGCAACGGCAACGGCC
Organism: uncultured Akkermansia sp.; assembly: GCA_964583035.1. Lineage (GTDB taxonomy): Bacteria > Verrucomicrobiota > Verrucomicrobiia > Verrucomicrobiales > DEV007 > Arctic95D-9. The sequence goes on along the minus strand of CAZOUP010000004.1, from coordinate 63,063 downwards.
CATTTCAAAAACTCAGTGCCCCGGTCCCAATCGCCACTTTTCTTCCAAAGGACAATGTTCGTCCGTTGCAGCGCCTCTTTCGCCTCTTCACCATGACCCAGCGAGGCACGGCAGTATCCACGCAGAGCCGTCTGACTCTCGGTGATCGCCGGGACATAAACGTCGTCAGGATTCGATGGGGTGGCGTCAGGCATGGAGGGGGTTCACCCTGTCACTCCAGTGAACTGATTTCAGGTTACATCTTTTTTTGAGAGCAGTCTGTCCCTTTCCCGGCACGAAGCCCATCTGCTGAAAATATCCCGTCCCTCATGATACTGAAACGGTGCCTCGTTACTTTCTACCGATCCGGCCCCGTGCGAACGATCTTTTCCCTTTCAGAGTCAAATCGGCACGCTTACGGTGACAGAGTTCCGCTTTTTCCAGGGTAAGACCACGAGACCGCCCTCTCATTGAGCGATATTTCCCGGTCGATTCCAGACACGCAGCGACCACCCTTTACACCTCAATTTTCCATGTCAGAAGACTCAAAAAACACGACCCCTTCCTCTTTCGGATTTCCAAAATCAACGCCGAAGAACCTTCAGGCCGAGATCGAAAAGCTGATCCCTAAGGAATTCCATGAACGGGCGATTGTCATCTTGCGCGACAACGAAAAACAAAGCCTCCGTGACACCCTTCTCGCTCAGCCTTACAAGCTCGCGCCAGGGATGGTCGCGATGTTGCTGAAAAACTACTATTCTCACGGATGTGACACCACCACGATCCTCGAGAAAGCGGCGCAACTCTCGGAGCTGATCAAGAAAGGCAAATAGGAGCACCACGCAGCGAAGTGGAACCAAACCCCTCCATAAGTACTGCAAAGTAGGATGGGTTGCGAACCCGTCAGCAGAGGCAAAGGCCATATCTCGCAACGCTCAAAAGTGGGGCCGCACCGCTTCGTGCGCGAACACAAAGTCTCGGTATGCTGACGGAGCGAGCTCCTACCGTCACACTGCGGCCGGCTCGATCACGAACAAGGACTGGTGGCCTGCTGACTACGGACACCGCGGCCCACTTTTCATCCGCATGGCGTGACACAGTGCAGGAACCATCGCATCACTGATGGTCGCGGCGACGCTTCGCAACCGACTCAAGCGCACCACTATTCATCGTGATCCTGCGGGATCACTCGGGTCATGATGATCGGGTCTTCCAGATTGAAATACTCACCAAATTCATCAACATGCTCAGCCAGTTCAGGCCCATCGAAAAAGACGGCACTTCGAGAATGACCACTCCCTTTCATTTTACCCACCAAATCCTCTTCTTCGAGAAGAGATTCGTAGCTCTCAAGCTCACCTGTATCCCAAAGCAAAACGGAGTCAGGACTCACGATTTTGAAGGCACCAAAAAGAAAGCCGGCTTCCTCCTCACCTTCCTCGTCTGGATTTAGCGAGATGAAACCTTTCTCGGCGTCATCCGGCGTGCGTACCGCGTTGAACCTCCCCTCTGACTTGACGAATTGGTCATTCTCCCATTCAAGCCAGGCGAAATGACCGTGCCCCGACTTATCAAAGGCAATATGGAAAACGCCCTCTCCCAATTTCCAGGTCCCCTCCAACTCAGCTTGGAGAGAAGCCTCTGTTTCCGCCGCTATCGGGGTGAGCGTGTGAACTCTGCCGCAGGAACCGAAGAACAAAGAAGCAGCAACTAGAGATAGAAAGGCGAGTCGGTTCATGGTCCGATAAAACCTGATAACCTCCTTCGGGGCGAATCAATAAAAACGATTCAACCATCAATTAAAACAATGATCAGCTCATCCCACCTTTACCCTGGCGATCAAAGCGGTCACCATTTCTACCTGCCGTTTAAGCTTCATTGAGTAAGAAGATTCTGCGTAGAATCAGACCGCTATGAATATCCCCCGTCTCATTCTCACGATCATTGTCACGGCCGTGGTGATCTACCTTTTCGACTTCCTCTACCATGGCATCATGTTAGGGCAGTCCTACAAAGACACCGCCGAAGCATGGCGCACGGAAGAGGAAATGATGAAACGCATCCCGCTCCAGGCCGCGTGCTACTTTCTCGTCGCGATTGGATTCTGTACAATCTGGGCCTTCGGCTTTGGAGGGAAGGGAATTAAGTGCGGAGCCATTTTCGGATTTTTTCTCGGCCTCATGGGAACCGGGGGAATGCTCATCAATTTCGTCTTCGTCCCCATTCCGGATCAGTTCATGATCCCATGGGCGCTCGGAGGAATTCTTGCCAGCGTCATCGCCGGAGTCGTCACTTCCGCAGTTTATAGGCCGAAAAAGACGCCGGAGTAAAGTGGGCGGCATCATCGATTAGATACCGAATCAAGTTCTTGACTTAGTCCAGAATTTGAATATAATGTGCTCCGATGAAAGACCCCGCTGAACAACTTCGCGAAAACGGACTCCCCGTGACAGCTCAGCGCATCGCGATTCTCGCTGCGGTTGCAAAGCTCCCGCACAGCACTGCCGATACCATCGCTGAAGAAGTCCGCTCCAACATCGGGACGATCTCTAAACAAGCGGTTTATGATGCACTGAGCACCCTCTCACTGAAGGGACTCATCAGACGCATTCAGCCGGCGGGATCTCCTGCTCTCTACGAAGCGCGGGTCGGCGACAATCACCACCACGTCATTTGCCGAACCTGCGGGACGACCGCTGACGTTGACTGCGCGGTCGGCGAAAGGCCCTGCCTCAACGCAGCCGACGATGCCGGATTCAAAATCGATGAAGCCGAAGTCATTTACTGGGGCACCTGCCCCGGATGCCTCGCCTCAAGTTAACTCTTTTTCCGATACCAATCGTAATCTAAAAACCCATAAGTCTAGAATGATGAAAAAACCCACCAACACCCAACGCCCAACCACCGTGAAGGGCGGCATGTCCCGAACAAGGCAACTCGGAGCCCCGTGGCTCATCGCGGCCTCCCTCGCCGTTTCACTCAACGTGTCCTACCTCGACGCGCAGGACGCAGCACACCCGGCGGGTAGCATTGAAGATTGCCCCGTCATGGGCAAACCGGCGAGCCCCTACCGACACACCGCGGCCGGCTCGATGACGAACAAAGACTGGTGGCCGAATCAGCTCAATCTCGCGATTCTCCACCAAAACTCCGCGAAGAGTAATCCCCTCGGCGAGGACTTCGACTACGCTGAAGAGTTCAAGAAGCTCGACCTCGAGGCGCTCACGAAAGACCTCACCGACCTCATGACCGATTCTCAGGATTGGTGGCCCGCTGACTACGGACATTACGGTCCATTCTTTATCCGCATGGCCTGGCACAGTGCCGGAACCTATCGTGTCACCGACGGTCGCGGCGGTGCCTCCGACGGCACGCAGCGATTCGCTCCGCTCAACAGCTGGCCGGACAACGGAAACCTCGACAAAGCGCGCCGCCTCCTCTGGCCGATCAAACAAAAATATGGCCAGAGCATCTCCTGGGCTGACCTCATGATCCTCACCGGCAACGTCGCTCTCGAGTCCATGGGCTTTGAAACCTTCGGCTTCGCCGGCGGTCGTGCCGATGTCTGGGAGCCTCAGGAAGACATCTACTGGGGAGCAGAAACCGAGTGGCTTGGCGACAAGCGCTACTCCGGAGACCGCGATCTCGAGAATCCACTCGGTGCGGTCCAGATGGGATTGATCTACGTGAATCCCGAAGGTCCTAACGGAAACGCTGACCCGCTCGCGGCAGCTGTCGATATCCGCGAAACCTTCGCCCGCATGGCGATGAACGATGAAGAAACCGTCGCGCTCATTGCCGGTGGTCACACTTTTGGAAAAGGTCATGGTGCCGCTCCTCCTGAAGGCAACGTTGGACCTGAGCCGGAAGCGGCTCCGCTCGAAGCACAGGGATTCGGTTGGATGAATACCTTTGGAAAAGGAAATGCCGAAGACACGATCACGAGTGGTCTCGAAGGTGCCTGGACGAGCACCCCCGCGGTCTGGTCTCACTCTTACCTCTCAAACCTCTATGCCTTTGATTGGGAGCTGACGAAAACACCTGCCGGTGCCCAGCTTTGGATTCCAAAAGATGGAGCCGCCGCCGGAACCGTTCGCGATGCTCACGTTCCAGGCAAGGCTCATGCTCCGATTATGTTCACGACAGACCTCGCTCTCAAAGAGGATCCTGAGTATGCCAAGATCACGAAGCGCTTCCTTGAGAATCCTGATCAGTTCGCCGACGCCTTCGCACGAGCGTGGTTCAAGCTCACGCACCGCGACATGGGACCAACCACGACCTACCTCGGCTCCCTCGTTCCCGAGGAGGAGCTGCTCTGGCAGGACCCGGTTCCCGCTGCGGACTACGAGATGATCAATGACGCTGACGTCGCCGATCTCAAGGCCAAGCTCCTTGGCTCCGATCTCACGATTTCCCAGCTCGTCTCGACCGCCTGGGCCTCCGCCTCAACCTTTCGCGGGAGCGACAATCGCGGTGGTGCCAATGGTGCCCGGATTCGCCTCGCTCCTCAGAAAGACTGGGCTGTGAATCAGCCGGAAGAACTCGCCAAGGTCATCTCCTCCCTCGAAGCAATTCAGGAAGAGTTCAACAGCGCTCAGTCGGGCGGTAAAAAAGTCTCCCTCGCAGATCTCATCGTTCTCGGTGGCTCCGCCGCGATCGAAGCTGCCGCGAAGGAAGCCGGTCACGACGTGACCGTTCCTTTCACCGCAGGCAGAACGGATGCGACTCAAGAGATGACCGATGTTCCCGGACTTGCTCCTCTCGAGCCGGTCGAAGATGGCTTCCGCAACTACCTCGGCGCGGAGCTTGATCGCCCCGCACCCGAGAACCTCGTCAATCGCGCCCAGCTTCTCACGCTGACAGCGCCTGAGATGACCGTTCTCGTTGGTGGAATGCGCGTCCTCGGCACCAACGTCGGACACCCCGATCTCGGCGTCTTCACGGACGCGCCCGGCACCCTGACCAACGACTTCTTTGTCAATCTCCTCGACATCGGCACGATCTGGAAACAGTCCTCCGACTGCGATCATTTCTACGAAGGACTCGACCGCGAAACTGCTGATGTGAAGTACATGGCGACCTCAGTCGACCTCGTCTTCGGATCAAACTCCCAGCTCCGCGCCATCGCTGAAGCCTATGGCAGTAGCGACGGAGAAGAGAAATTCGTGAGCGACTTCATCGCCGCCTGGACCAAGGTCATGAACCTCGACCGCTTCGACCTTGAGACCGCTGATCCAGCGGCACTCGCTGCGAAGTAAGCGACCCTTTTCAGATAAGCCCGCGCGGAGATTTCTTCGTGCGGGCTTTTTTGTGTACGGAAGGGAGGGGGTGACAAGAAAGGCAGAACCGACTATTCTATCAACGAAATGGAAACGACCGACAATCAAGCCCTGAGAGAACCCGTCCGAAAGGTCGTCGGCGGTTCTCTTTCCGTAAACCATCCGTTTCGAAGACTAGCCGCCCTGCAACGCAATGCAGACGCCGTCATCGGAAGAGGCTGGCGCGGAAAAGATGATGGAACCCTCATTCGAAAAACTGTTGGTCAGGCTCGCTGAATCGGAAGTCCGATTCATCGTCGTCGGGGGACTTGCCGTCACCCTCAATGGCTATGTCCGCCTCACTGAGGATGTCGACTTCGTGATCGATACCGCAGAGGACAACGTCCTCTCTCTAATCAGTTGCCTGAGCGGCTTCGGCGAAGGATTCGGGGGGCAGTTGAGTGTTGATGACTTCGCTCTCGAACCGGGTGCTATTCGAGTGATCGAAGCGACTGAAGATTGTCAGATGGACATATTTACTCTCATCGGCGGATTCGTTTTCAACGAACTGATCCATGAAGCAGAAACGACAAGGGTCGGCAAAGTCGAGTTTGCTTACGCGTCTAAAAAACAACTGATTGCGATCAAGTCCTCGTCCCGTCGGGAGAAAGACATCATCGATATTTCAGCGCTGAGTCAACTGATCGAGAATCCGGACGCCTTTCGCTAGCGCAGGCATTGAACATGCCTCACCCACGTCGAGAGGACAAACTCTCGTCTTCATGCTCACCCGCGTTTGCTGCCCGGTTTTTTCCCGAAGAGCGACTTCAAATCGGTCACTTTCGTGATGACTAGTTGCCCGGCCTGATCGGATCCATTGCCACTGAGTGTGATCGCCGTACCACAGTGATAGGCGAGATTAAAGTCGTGGAAGTCTCGAAACGCCACTTCAACCCGAACCGGGGCATGGCCTTCAACATCGACGAAGAAGACCTTCGCTTCGTTGAGATCGTCTGACATCCGGAGGCGCCCCTGCACCGTCACCTTGCCGTTTCCGACCTTGGTCCAGCTATCGAACTTCTTCTCACGGTGAGGAACAAAATGACCGCCATCGAGTCCCGTCAGCGGAGCGGTCGCACCAGCGTAGGAATCGTGCTTCACATCAAACATGTCGAGCAGGGAGAGGTGCAGACGGCCGATCTCCTGATTTTCGTTGTAGCGCAGGTAGCGCCCCGTCTTGAGTCGACCACCACCCTGCCCGGCGAGGATCAACGGGATCCGCGTCGCGGTGTGATTGTCACTGTGACCCATCCCGGATCCGAAGAGAACCACACTGTTGTCGAGAAGGGTGCCGTCCCTGTCCTTGAACGATTTCATGCGTTCGAGGAGGTAGTCGAACTTCTCCATGTGCCAGAGACTGATCTTGAGGAGACCATCGAGATTCTCACGGCTGAAGTTCCGGAAGAAATGGGAGAGATAGTGGTGTTGCTCTTTCACGCCGAGAAAGTCGAAGACCATCCGGCTGTTGCTGTTTCCAAGCATGTAGGTGGCGCAGCGGGTCGAGTCCGTCCATAACGCCAGCGTGATGAGATCGATCATCGTCTCGACCTGCTCGTTCATGTCAGCAGCGCGGCCGGGGCGCTCCAGAGTGGAAAAATCGATCTTCGGGTTGTTGCCAACCGTCTTCAGATTCTCGAGGCGCTTCTCGGTTTCGCGAACGACAGTGAGGTATTCGTCGAGGGTCGCCTTGTCTTCGTAGCCTGCCTTCCGGGAAAGAGACTTCGCGTCATCACTGACCCGATCGAGGAGGCTCACCATTTCCTTGCGCTTCTGCGGGACACTCATCGGGTTCCGGAAAAGGCGATCAAAGATCAATTGAGGATCACTCTCCCGCGGGATCGGATTTCCCTTTTGATCATAGGAAATGTAGCTGCAACCAAACTGTCCCGGGAAGAGCCCTTCGGTCGTGAGTTCGAGGGACCGGTGAGGCGTATTCCCTCCGATGCGTTCGGCGATGAGCTGATCAACCGAGGCGGATTTTGTATTCTGATGATGCCCTGCGAGGAAGCGGCGCGTCGAATTGGCATGGGAGGAAAAACCAAAATCCCCCATGTTATCGAGAATAATGAGGTCCTCTTTGTGCTTCGCAAAAGGTTGCATCAGCGGCGACATCCGAAAGTCAGACTCGGCACCTCCGTTGATGTTCCATGAGGGAGGGTGAACTCCGTTCGGCTTGAATAGCGTCATGAAACGCAGCGGCGTCTCGCCACCGTCCACCGGGGCCGCACTGGATTCCATCAAGTTGAGAAAGGGCAGAGGAAGGGCCGCTCCGGCGAACCCACGGAGAAAGGTGCGGCGATTGAGAGGGCGGCTTTTCATGAATTCGCGTCAGGGAAAATGGTTTCCTGGAAAGGTAGACTGAAAACGACCTCGTGGACAAGCTCCCTGAAGGTGCCGTCATTTTCGATGAGCCGGTCCGTGATCTCATCGATCGTTGGTTGATCGTAGATTTTCAACTTACGGCAAAGCGCATACGCGAGGGTCCGTTCGACAAGATTCCTCACCACGGCGCGACGCTGTGTTGTCATGAGAATGGTCTTCAAGCCGGCAAAATCAGTAAAGGTTTCACCCGTCGGAAGCTGACCGCTTGTGTCGAGCGAAGGGATTTTAATCGCGCCCGAGTCCTTCTTCTTTCTGTTCGCCTCGATGGCTTCTTTGCTCCGGAGGTAAACTCCCTGATCGCTGTAGGCCTGGAGGGAAAAACCGATCGGATCAATCTTATCATGACACACCGCACAGGTGACATTGGCACGATGCTTTTCGAAAAGCTCGCGAAAGGAAAGCTTCTCTCCACCCTGGTTTACCGGCACCTGTCCGACATTCGGGGGCGGTTCTCCGAGATGATCTCCGAGGATTCGCTCCAGCATCCAGGTGCCGCGAATCACCGGCCCCCGATTCATTGCGAGCACTCCCGGCATCGTAAGAATACCGCCCCGTGATTCCGCATTGTGCTCGATCTTGATTCTCTGATTCGGGAGACTCTCTACTTCGATACCTTTTTGCTTCTGGTAGCCAGTCATTTGCTTCCGGTCCACCGGGTAAAACTTAGCAGTGTGCACGTTGACGAAGGTTATCTCCGAATCAACCAACTCCATGAGAGGACGATCTTCACGAAAGAGGTAATCCACGAAATCCAGCGGCTGGGAAACGAGCGCATCAGACACCGGCGGGTTGTTCGAAACCCCTTTTACGCCGTCGAGCGCAAGCCACTCCACCGCGAAATTCTCCGCGAGATTTCGCGAGGCCGGATCATCGAGAAGGCGTTCGATCTGTCCTTTGAGAACGGCAGGCTCAGCGAGTTCTCCCGATTCTGCCAAGCGTGACAATTCCTCATCGGGCATGTCTGCCCAGAGAAAATAGGAAAGGCGCTCCCCTAACTCATGGGCATCAACTTTCGTCTGCTCGCCTGCGGAGCCTTCCGCAAGAAGACCACGATAGAAAAATCGCGACGACATCAGCATCGTCTTCATCTCCCGTTTCACCGAATCCATCAGCTCATCGCCGCCAGCCCCTTCGACACTTCGAAAGAAAGGCTCAAGCTCCTTTGCCGTGACCTGCCGCCGCCACGCTCGGGAAGCAAAGGTCCGCAGGGTGTGCTTTGCCTCCTCCACCGTAAACTCTCCGTCTCGCCGGGGGCCTAACAGCCCCTCCCGCTCCGCGGTTCGATCCGGCGAAAACAGCTCATCAAGACCACGATCAACGAGGTATGCATACTGATCCCAAATCACCGTGGTGAGAGGATTGCCATGAGTATCATTCGTGAACCCACTCTCTCCGGGAGGATCCGTGGGGAGTAATTTCCGGACGAGAGATTTTTCCGTGACGGTTTGTTCCGCTTCGAAAATCTCCAACTCCAGATCAAAGCCGAGAAGCGAGCGTAGCGTATTCCGATACTCATTTACCGAAAGTCGACGCGGTTCAAAGAGGGCAGGCTTCGCTTCGACGGAGTCGACGAAGTGTTCCTGATACCAGGCCAGAAAGTGCTTCCGATCACTGTCCCCCGGCTGGAGTTCGTCCTCCGGCGGCATTTCTTCAAACTCAAGAACCTCCCGAACCGACGACCAGAGTTCAAAATGCTCCTCAAGCGTCTCTTCCGATTCAAGAAGGGAAACGAAGTCCAGCTTGCCTTTGACCTTCTCCCCGCCGTGACATTTCACACAATACTGCTCAAGGAACGGGCGAATCGGCTCCGGGCTCGAAGCGGCGAATCCTGTCGATTTGCCAAGGCAGGAAACCGTGAGGAGCACAGGGAGAATCAAAAAATGGATCGATGGCAAACGCACAGGGCCAGAGGATAGAGGCTCAGGCAGTGCTGACCAGATACAGATTAAGGCCAATTTTCCGGTAGCCCCCAAAGGCAATCGCGGGCAATAATTTCTGCACCTCGACGAATGAACATCCCTCTCCTGCAACTCTCCCTCCTCGCGGCATGCTCTCTCACCGGCTCGCTTCTCGCACAGGATTCCAATGCAAATACAAAAGCAGCTCTGGAACTTGCCTCACCCTTCGGAGAACACATGGTCCTGCAGCGTGATATGCCGGTTCCGGTCTGGGGGTGGGGAAAGCCAGGTAGCAGTATCACCGTCTCGGTCGCCGACTCCAGTGCAACAGCCACGGTCGGCGATGACGGGCGCTGGCGCTGCGATCTCGCCCCGCTCAAAGGAGGCGGTCCCTACACCTTCACGGCGACGGATGGGAAATCGAGAATCCGTTTCGACGACGTTCTCGCCGGTGAAGTCTGGATTTGCTGCGGCCAGTCCAACATGCAGATGGGGCACAGCCGTATTCCCGACATCGCTGCTCTCGTGGAGGAAACCACCGGGGCCAGCCGGCCCGTCCGCACGCTCCAAATTTCCCAGAACATTTCCTTTTCCGAGGAAGAACGCACTCGTGCGGCATGGTCGACCACGCCGCCGGACTCAGCAGTCGCGGCAGCCTTCGCCTGCAAACTGCAGGCCGCAATCGATGTTCCCGTCGCCGTGGTCGTGGCTGCCTGGGGATCGTCTTCCCTCGAAGGGTGGATGCCCGCCGCGTTGACCGAAGAGCTTCCCCACTTTGCAGCCATCATGGATCAGCACCTCGCTGACACGACGATCACCGACATGATCATCGCGGCCAATGCCGGAACCCCGTCGATAACCAAATATACCGACGATCCCGAGGAAAACGCACGACTTGAGAAAAAACATCGCAGCGCCAACATCTACGCGCGAACCCGGCCTAACATGCTCTACAACGCAATGCTCCATCCCATCATTCCGATGGCTGCACAGGGGATGATCTACTACCAGGGAGAGGCCAACACCCGGAGCCCGGAGGACATGGTCCAATACAGCACGAGCCAACGGGCCTGGCTTGAACTCCTTCGCAAACGCACGGGGCGCGAGGACTGGCACTTCCTCAGTGTCATGCTCCCCGGTTTCGCCCGGAGCCCGCAGATCGATCTCGAAGCCGTCGACATCTCGACCTGGTCAACGATGCGTGACCACCAGTTGAAGATCCTCGAACTCCCACACACCGCGGTCGCCTGCACCATCGATCTCGGCGACGCTAAAAACATCCACCCCAAAGACAAATTCCCGATCGGTGAGCGCCTCGCTCTGCTTGCACGGCGGGACAGCTGCGGCGAAACCGGGCTGCTCGCGCAGGGCCCAACCTATCTCAGCATGGAAAGAGCCGGCTCATCCGTCACGGTTCAATTCGAGCACGCGAAAGGCCTTTCGACCTCCGACGGCGAGTCTCCCCAAGCGTTCTGGGTCAGCGATGAAAATGATCAATGGCATCGGGCCGACGCCCGCATCGAGGGCGAAGCGATCACCCTCACCGCTCCGGAGGGCGTCACACCAAACCACGTCCGTTACGCCTACGCGGCAAAGCCTGCTTTGAATCTCATCAACGAAGCGGGCCTCCCTGCTTACCCCTTCACGACCGAATAGATTTCAGGCCTCACTCTCCGGCCTTGAGAGCCTTCGCGAAGAAGGCCTCCATCGCTGGATGAGTCTTCGCTTTCGCACCGGTGAAAACGCCGTGGCCGCCTTTCTCGAAGATCATCAGTTCGACTTCAGGGGCTCCGGCCGACTTCAGCTTTTCCGCGAGAATTTCCCCCTGCCGAAAAGGAACGACGGTGTCATCCTCCGCATGGATGAGGAGAAACGGTGGTGCCTCTTTCGCGGCATGACTGATCGGTGATGCCTCGGCAGCGCGTACCACGAGGGTAGCCTCATCCCCCTCAAGCAACCCCCGGTTCGGAAACGGTTCGCCTTTCCAACTCAGAAAATCTGATGGCGTCGCCGAAGCACAGACAGCCTGAACAAGGCTTGACTGATCGAGGTGAGTGCCATCACCTTCGAGATTCGCCTCCGACTTCACCAGTCCTAACATGGACACTAAATGCGCTCCCGCTGAATTCCCGTAAGCGCCGATACGATCCGGGTCCAGGCCCAGTTCTTCAGCATTCGCCCGGAACCACCGCACTGCGTTTTTGACATCGTGCACGCAGGCAGGGAAACCGCCGCCATCACCCGTGAGCCGGTAGTTCACCGAAATGCAGACGTAGCCCTTCGCGGCGTAGCTTGCGGGGAGCGACGCCCACTGACCGCCATTCTTGCTCCCGCTGCGCCAACCTCCACCGTGTACAAAGACGAGACCTGGAAGCCCGCCTTCAGGTGCTTCCGTCTCAGGGAGATAAACATCAAGCTTCCACCGCTCGTGCCCTTCACGGTAGACTTGATCTTTGCGAACCGTGATTCCCTCCGGCAGCTTCACCGGTGTAAATTTTCGATCCGGCAGATTTCTCTTCTCGAGACGCTCTCGCACCGAATCCATCTCGGCTTCGCTCAGCTTGCCATCACCATCGGAATCGACCCGGTCAAAAAACGGTTGAAGCGGCGTGGGGACTTCATCGATCGTCAATACTCCGTCGCCATTGCGGTCCGCTTTCTGCCATTCAGTAAAGGCTTTGCTCTCGCCGCAGGAAAGGGTGGTCACGCCGATGCATGCGAGGATCAAAAGGGAGGCTTTCATGAGAAGGGGAAACACCGGGGAAAGGATCGGGTTTCGCAGGGATTCGTGAACCGATTGCTCCCTCCAAACCGCAACCTCACGGCAGCCTTCGGATGCGCACGGATTTGAAATAGAAGACGCTGTCCTCATCGTGCGCCTGCAGCGCAATCGCTCCGCCTTCCTCCCGAAGGACGCGGCCTTTGCGTTTTTCAGAGCGTTCCGCCGCGACATTGGCTGGCTCGGTATAGTCAATCGTTTGCGTGTCATTTAACCATACTCGAATCCTCCTTCCCTCGACGCGAAGGCGCACGGTGAACCAATCGGTATCATCAATGACCTGCTCACCGAGGTCGATGACATCATAAAGGCTGCCTGTTTTGCGACGCTCCTTTTGCGTGGAGTTCAGTTGCACTTCATAACCATTCGCCAAGTGAAGGACTTTGTCGCGGGTTTCACGGTCGGTGTGAAAGAAGATACCGGAATTTGAATTCGGCTCGCCACGGGTCACGACTTCGAGCTCGAAATTTTTGAAGAGATCCAGCTCCTCATCTTCACCGACATAAAATAAATGACCCCGATTGCTGAGATGGGTGGCCTGCAAACGCAGCGCCCCGTCTTCGACGCGGTAGGCCCCATCATCAGTATTCGGTTTCCATCCTGCGGTGGTTTTCCCATCGAATAACTCCGTCCAATCTTCTGCCGATGCGGAAAGAGGAATAAAGGAAGTCAGAACGATTAGAACAATTTGATTCATCAACATCAGGGCATTTCAGATCAAAAATGACGAAGCCTTATTCCGCGAAGCCGACTTCGTCCTCTTATCTCAGTCTTGATCGGTCGGTTCTTCCCCTGCTGACTCGTCTCTCGGCTTTCGCGTCCGATAGCCCGGTTTGGAAAGAATCTCGATGTAGACGCCCGGCCAGTTTTCAGAAGCCGCGAGATCGATACCCTGATTCAGCTCCGCGACATGAACGCTTTCAGCCGAATCGCTGTCTTTCCCGATACGGCAGTCAAAGTCGCAGAAATCCACTTCCTCCGGGAGCTCTTTGCGCCGCTCGCGCTTCACGTATTTCTTGACGTCGCGCTTGATGGCATCAAGCACCCGGCCAGGTTTCAGGCCGGGGAGAGCGAGAGGGAAAGATTTCTTCATCAGCATTCTTCTCGGCGGTATGCCGGCAATTGTCCAGCGGAGATCATCCCGAAGGGGTAAGGAAGAGGGGACACCTCGCTCCTTCTGAGACCTCATTCTTGCCCCTTGTCGCAAGCGGTCCCGTGGCCGAAAGATAAGACTCATGAATCCTTATTTTGAAAAACTGGGACGCACCGTCCTCGAACGCTGGCGCGAGCAGAATTTTTCGCTCGAAGTCTTTCCGGAGCTGGCCCGGAGCGCGATCGATGAATCGCCGCCGTCGCAAGAGGTGGATCTCGAGGAGCTGATTCACGAATTTCTCGGCAACGACGAACAACCCTTTCAGAGTCAATCCGGGTTCGGCCAACCCGAGTTGGTTGCCTTCAACGATCAGCGCTTTTACATCCAGATCCTCTTCTGGCTCGAGGGCACGACCGACATTCATCAGCACGAATTCTCCGGCGCGTTTCACGTCATGCACGGGTCCAGTCTTCATGCCGAATTCGACTTTGAGAATGCCCGCTCAGTCACCCCGCATCTGCGCATCGGCGACCTCCGCATGAAGCAAATCGAGTTACTCGAAACGGGACGCACCGTTCCCATCACTTCGGGGAGGGATTGCATTCACTCGCTCTTCCACCTCGATACGCCCTCCGTCACTGTCGTCGTCCGCACTCATCACGATCCGGGCACCGGCCCCCAATATAATTACCTGCCACCTCACCTCGCGATCGACCCGCTTCATGCCGATGCGCTCACGATGCGGCGCAAGCAACTCCTCGGCGTTCTCGAAACCCTCGACGATCCGAACTACGCCACCTTCGTCGGCGAAATGATCGAAAGCCTCGACTTCGAACGCGGCTTCAGCATTCTCCATCACACGATGGAGCGCCTTCAGGATCTCGACGCGTGGGAGCCCATTCTCGACGCGTTTCAGGAAAAACACGGTGAACTCGCCATCGAAATCCCCGCGACCCTCGCCGAATCGATGCGCCGAGATACGATCACCCGGATGCGATACCAGATCGAAGATCCCGACCATCGTTTCTTCCTCGCCCTTCTCATGAACGTCCCAAGTCGCGAGGATATCTTCGCCTTTATTGAAGCGAGATTTCCTGATCAGCCTCCGATCGAGACAATCCTCGGGTGGGCAGAGGAACTAATCGAGCCCACCGATTTCGGAATAACTCTCCTCGATGCCGCTTTTCCTGAAATGGAAAATGTCCCGAGCGAGAGGCAGTCTGTCTTGCTCATCGACGCGTTGAGGGAGGCCTTGGAAGGGAAATCCGCAAGTGTGGAAATGACGGAAGAACACTCCGGGATTCACGAGGCTCTGAAAGCTTCGTGTTTCGGGAAGCTCCTGAATAGTGACTCTTGATCTTACTCCACGGGCGCGGCTTGCTCCACGGGCGCGGCTTGAGAATAAGGAGGAGAGTTCTCTGCGACTCACCTTTCAAGATGCCCCTCCTCCTCGAGCGCCTCCATGATCTTCAGTGCCGCAAAGGCATCGTTCGCCGCGTAAAGCAATTGCGAGGTCCGAAGCTCCGGCACCGCCCAGTTGCTCGTCGTGATTGATTTCGATTTCTTAAAACCCTGCTTCAGCAACGCACCCATCGCCCCGCGGACGCCGATCTGCCCGCGATAGCCGAGCTTGCGAAAGACCTGATCGAGATCAAGAACGTGGTTGAGGGTGATCCCTAACCGACTCCGAATCTGTCCATGATCATTCTTTAATCCGAAGCCGACTTTGAGGACCTCCTTCGAAGCAATAAGGTCAGAGACGACCTGCTCGCATTCGCTTCGATGCAGCTGAAAAATGTAAGCTTTATCTGTCAGAGCGAACTGCACGACATGAGGCCCCCCGCTTTTCTCACCAACGCGAAAGGTTGGTTTCGCTTCCGTATCGAAGCCGGCGCAAGCTGCCGCAAAGATCTCATTGCCCGCCCTTTCGCATTCGGCCCCGTTTGTCGGAACGAGAATCCTCTCAGGCGAAAGCCCCGCAAAAGGCGGTAGCAGCGCCGTTTCCGTTTTCGTGGGGGCTACCGGTCCAGACGGCTTTCCGGAGAGCGATGATGCCGTGGTTTGGCCCTCCCGGGAGCAGCGGTGTTTAGGTTGCTTCATGTGATGATCAGTCCTGTCTAGCTTGGAGGAATTCAGGCCACCCTGCAAACACTTGATCTTGCTCTTACCCCTGAATGTGAGACGGGCGTCCCGCCGGTGGGTTATGCAATTCACTGGCGGGACGCCAGTGTCACGCATCCTGTCCTTTCACTTCCCACCCCTCCCGATATTCCGTCGTGAGAAAAGAATTGGCGGCTTCCAGATTCGTGATTCGCAGGGACTTCGCATCCCACTCCAGCTTTTTCCGCGGGAAATGGATCGCGACGTTTCCCAGCTGAACGGTCTCTGTGAGGGGACCTGCGTAGCTGAAATCATCGCTTATCCCGGGGTCGCCTTCGAGACAGGCATCGACCCACTCGTGATAATGATTCTTCAGCTCGACTTCGGGCCACTGAAAATCGGCAAACTCCTTTTCCGGATAAAGCTTGGGCTCTCCCCAATGCATGACAAGGAGGTAACCTTTTTCGCCGATAATCATGGAGGCGGGCTGAGGAAGGGAGTCCGCCCGCGGCAGTCCCGGGAAATTCCAATGCGGGCGGCGGCCCCCGTCATACCAGCGCACCGTCACGGTATCGTTAAGCGTGAACTCATTGCCCGGAAAAACGTAGGTCAGCGTTTCCTGCGCGGGATAAACCTGATCGTTCATTCCGGAATGATCCGCCGTCACCGAAAGTGGCGCCGTGAGATCAAGCGCCGTGAAAATCGGATCGAGGAGGTGACATCCATTATCACCGATTGAACCGGTGCCAAAGTCCTGCCAATCACGCCAGAAGCGGGGATGATAAATCGAATCGCCTCCATACTCCCGCCACGGTGCCGGTCCGATCCATTGCTCCCAATCAACTTCCGCCGGGGCTTTCGCAGGATTCTTCGGCGGCTCAAGCAATCCACTTCGACCATGCCCCGCCGCACTGATCCAGGAGTGAACTTCGCGCACTTTTCCGATCGCCTTGAGATCCTGAATGACCGGCTTGATGACTCGATACTGGCGCTCGGAGTGAATCTGATTTCCCATCCTCGTCACCGTGCCCGCCCGTGTTGCTTCTCCGGCAATTTGACGGGCTTCCCACACCGTTTTCGTGAGGGGCTTTTCGCAATAGACATGGAGCCCGGCCCGAAGCGCAGCCTGTGTCATGAGGGCATGTTGATGGTCGGGCACTCCGATGCTGACCGCGTCAATCTTTCCCGCCAAATTATCGAAGAGTTTCCGAAAGTCAGTGTATTGCGGAAGTTCGGGCCACGTCTTGTTGATGTCTGCAAAGTGCCGCTGATCAATGTCACAAAAGGCGATCGGCTCTACTTCAGGATGAGAGGTGATTCGACTGATCACCGCCAATCCCTGATGCTTGCAACCAATCCCCGCAAATCGAAGTTTTTTCGTGATCATTCAAAGAGTTCACCCGATTTTCTGTGAGGTGGCGAGGTAGCATTTAGGCGGCTTCACGGGTCGGAATGGACACCTTATTCCTGAATACATTCATCCAGCTTCAAAGCAAACGCTCCCCTCTGAACTCACCCCATTTCTCTTGCGCCCTGTGCATGGTTCCAGCACCTGCTACGAAAAGAGTATTCAAACAAGACTTGAAGAGATGGAGACGCTTCTCACTCTTCGAGCGGACGAACCCACACGTTCCGCACCGCCACCGGGCCATGATTTCCCTGAATCATGATCGGCCCGAGGGCGGCTTCTTTCGCCATCCCGCCGCGCGTTGGGCCGGTGCAGGTTTCATTTTCGTGAATGAGAACACCATTGAGGAAGACGCTCAGAAAAGTCGCGTCGCTTAACTTTGCCCCCTTCTCATCAAACCGCGGCGCCTGAAAGCGAATGTCGAGGCTCTGCCATTCGCCGGGAGGACGGCTCGCGTTTGTTCTCGGAACGGAACCTTCGTAGCCGCGCTTCTCCTTGTCCTCCTCCTCTTCGTTCCAACGCTCGTAAATAGCCCCGCAATCATGAACCCCAAGCTCGGCATCGCTCTTTCCAAAACTGTCGAGAATCTGGACCTCGTAGCGCCCCATAAGATAGATCCCTGAATTTGATCCTTCACTGATGAGAAACTCCGCATGCAATTCGAGGTCGCCATATTCTTTACTAGTCTTGAGCGCCGCTCCCTTTTTTCCATCCGGATCGGTCGCGGTGTTGTGAATCACAGCAGTGCCTTCGAGGGGAGAGACGAAGAGCTTTTTTGAATATTCCGGATCGAGCGCGACCGCTGAGGTCTGGGCCCAGCCTTCTTTTGAATCCTCAGCGAAATGAGCGAGGCCTACATTCGTCGTCACGATCGCTTCGGCATCGGTCGGACAAGCTCTTGTCCCGGGCAGGCCCGGCATCCGAAAGGCTTCGACATTATCGATCCAGCCGGCGGGTCGCTGCTCACGCCCGAGGCGACCGGCATCACCAAGTTCCTCCCGTGCCTCATCGGCGATTACTTTCAGGCGGGCCACGACCTCCGGATATTTCGTTGCGAGGTCAGTCGTCTCCTCTTTGTCCGCTTCGAGATCGTAGAGTTCCTCTTTCGCAAACACGGTTCGGGTTCCGGGAGGGTGGGCAAACAGATTAACCGGTAGATGGAGCTTCCACTTCCCGGAACGCACCGCGCGCAGCTGCGAGGTTCGGTAGTAAAGAAATGTCTCGTGGGGAGTTTTTGCCCCGTCTTCTCCGGACAAAATAGGCCAGACATCGAGACCGTCGATCTTCCTGTTTTCGGGAGGACCGCTCCCCGCCAGTTTCGCCAGGGTCGGAAACAGGTCCATGCTCGTGACCAGTTCGTGAGTTTCGTGACCGGCCGCGATCTGACCCGGCCAACGGGCGATACAGGGAACGCGGAACCCGCCCTCGTAGGCGGAGCCGCCGGTTCCCCGCAGTGGAGTATTCTGGCCTACCGGCAACTCGCGCCCTCCCTGAAAAGCCCCGTTGTCGGAGGTCCAGATAACGAGCGTGTTTTCATCGATTCCCTCTTCCTTGAGGCACTTCATCAGTTCGCCCATCGACCAGTCGAGTTCCTCGATGCAAGCTCCATAGATTCCGTTCTGAGAATTTTCCCGGAACGATGGCGAAGCAAAAGCGGTCGTGGAACTTCCAGGTACGGCGTGAGGCAGGTAGAGAAAAAACGGCGCTTCTTTATTCGCTTTGATATATTGAACCGCCTCTTCGGTATATCTTTGTGTGAGCATGTCAGGATCGACAGGAGCCTCAATCACGGTTTCGTTTCTCACGAGAGGAACCGGCGGCCACATTTCGCCGAGCCGCGGTCCTGTCGTCGCAATCATGTCCTCGGAATACGGCACGCCGAGCCACCCGTCGAACCCTTGCGACGTCGGGAGAAAAGGAAGCTGATCGCCCAGATGCCATTTCCCGATGCAGTGTGTCGCGTAGCCCGCGGCGCGCAGAATCTCCGCGATCGTGACTTCATCGGGAGCGAGTCCTTTCTGGGCAACCGGCTGGAGGACGACGCGACGGGTTCCGCTCATTTCCAAACTGACCCGGGCCGGGTAACAACCTGTCATGAAGGCAGCTCGCGACGGCGTGCAAACGCTCGATCCGACGCAAAAGCCCGTCAGCTTCACTCCCTCAGTCGCCATTTGATCGAGGACCGGCGTGCGATTCACGGTGGAACCAAAGCAACCGATATCGCCGTAGCCCAGATTGTCGGTCACCACGAGAATGATATTCGGTCGCGGCGGCGCTCCTTTAACAGGAAGTGCGAAGAACAAGAGAGAAAGGTAAACGAAGGTTCGTAAAATCATGCAAGACAGATTTTGGCGGGATCGAAGCGGCGTGACAATCATAGAGCGTACGCGAAGTCGTAGGTGGGCAAGTCCTCTCTCCCTGAACGTGAGACCGGCGTCCCGCCGGTGGTTTAGACAATTCACTGGCGGGACGCCAGGGTCACGTTTCCCGATTTGGGTCCCCGTGCGCCATCCAGGAAAAAGAGTTTTCGAGGGCGGAAAAAATCTCCGGGATCTGTTCCTAAAATCTCGGTAATATAGGACTCCGCGAGGAAAGAATACAGGAGTTAAAGCGAAAACCATACCGCCGCACACAAGACAAAGCTTCCAGACCGTCCTCTCCATGTTAGGCTCCCTTCATGCCTCGTGAACCGTTCTTCGAAAGTGTCTCTCAATACTTCAATCTGGCTGCCGCACACAGCGACCTTGATCCCGGGTTGATCGAGCAGGTGAAGTCATGCAACTCGGTCTATCGGATGAAATTTCCAGTTCGGGAGGACGACGGAACCGTCAGGGTGGTTGAAGCATTCCGCGCCGAACACAGCTATCACCGGCTGCCGACGAAGGGTGGAATCCGTTTCAGCCGTCATGTCACGCTCGATGAGACGATCGCGCTGGCTTCACTGATGACCTACAAATGCTCACTGGTAGGAGTGCCCTTCGGCGGTGCGAAGGGTGGCGTCTGCATCGATCCGAACGGCGTCTCGGACGGTTTCCGTGAGCGGGTCACCCGACGCTACACGGCGGAGTTGATTCGTAAAAATTTCATCGGTCCGGACATTGACGTTCCGGCTCCGGACTACGGAACCGGCGAGCGCGAGATGGGCTGGATTGCTGATACTTACAAGAGTCTGAAAATGAACGAGCCTAATCCTTACGCCTGTGTCACGGGCAAGCCGGTTGCGATGCAGGGAATCCCCGGTCGTCAGGAGGCGACAGGACTGGGCGTCTTTTTTGGAACACGGGCATGCCTTGATCAGGCGGAAGACATGGATGCCATCGGACTGACCCCCGGCACCGCAGGGAAACGAGTCATCGTGCAGGGTCTCGGCAACGTCGGATATCACGCAGCAGATTCTTTCATCCGCTTCGGCGGCTCGATTCTCACGGGCATCGCGGAAAGGGAGGGCGGAATCTTCAATGCGAATGGTCTCGATGTGGCAGCAGTCTTTCGCCATCGACAGGAGACGGGCTCGATCCTTGGATTCCCCGGTGCCGAAGAAGTGGACTCGCGGGAACTCTTGGAGCGCGAGTGCGACATCCTTATCCCCGCCGCGCTCGAAAGCCAGATCACGGCTGAGAATGCGGGAAGGATTCAGGCAAAGATCGTTGCCGAGGCGGCGAACGGGCCGGTTGATGCCGATGGTGCCGGAATCCTGAGGGAACGCGGTGTTTTTATCATTCCCGACCTTTTTCTTAACGCGGGCGGCGTGACCGTGTCGTACTTTGAGTGGCTCAAAAACAAGGCCGGTGTCAGTTTTGACCGCATGAACTCGCGTCACGAGGAGATCATGAAACTGGAGATGCTGAAACAAATGGAATCCATGACAGGAATGAGCGTCGAAGGCGACCTCCGCAAGCGCCTTATCCAGGGGCCGGACGAGCGCGAAATCGTGCGTTCTGCGCTGGAACAGACGATGAACCGCGCCTACAAGGAAATTCGGAGAGTTTGGAAAAACCGAAATTTGCCTGACCTGCGAACAGCATGCTTTCTAATGGCAATCGAACGCGTCGGCAAAAGCTATCAACAACATGGAATTTTCCCATGAAGTAACGGGAAGACCCGTCATCCGGTAAGGCGGATCGGACTCAGTTATTCGCCTCCATCCCTATGCCTTACCGACACCACCGGATGAATGGAATGGTGAAACGAAATCTTTCGTGAGGCGAGGAAAAGCGCTTCGCGAAATTAAATGCTGGCAGGCCCTCTTTCTGCGTTCTCGTCGGAAACTCAAGAGTTGAAGTCCGATCCTCTCTCGGTAGTCTAACGAGTGTCAAAAAATATGAAAACACAGCTCGTGGGATGGATTTTCTTCATTCTTTCCGCCTCCTTCTACACTGCCTCCAGCATTCGAGCAGGAGATCCTTTGAGTTTGATCGGCGGCCTCTTCTTCCTCGGAGCCTGTCTCGTCTTTCTTTTTCTGCTTTTAAAGGAGAAATGAGGCGGCGGACATTCGTCGTTTCCCGACTCCATCTGCGACCCACCCCTCTAGGACTCGTCCTCCACTGTCTCCCGCCTCACGCTCCCGGGCGTTTGCCCAGTCGCTTTCTTAAATGCACGGGAAAAACTCGCTTCACTCTCATACCCAAGCTGCTCGGCGATCTCGGCGAGAGTCTGATCGGTATCGCGCAGCCAGTTGCGGGCGACTTCGAACCGCCATTGCCGCAGGTAGGTCATTGGAGTCTGGCCCACGAGGTCGGCAAAGCGAGCGGCGAGGCCAGATCGTGAAACTCCCACGGCCCCGGCGAGAGTTTCCACCGTCCAGGGGTGTGTCGGATCGCGATGGATCAGAGTCAGCGCGTGGCCAACTTGCGGGTCCTGAAGCGCGCCCAGCCACCCGGTCTGCGCGTTCGGGTCGGTATTGAGCCAATGACGAATCGCCTGCACCACGAGAATGTCAGAGACTCGGGTAATAACAGCATCACCACCGGGGCCGAGGCTGCGCGCCTCCTGCATCATCAGTTGAACCGATCCGCGAAGCCATTCGTTGCCCGGGGTCGCTGCCTGCATCGGGATCATCTTCGGAAGGAGGCCTACCATGCGTTGGGCGGCCGGGTCTTTGACCGAGACAACGCCACAGATCAATCCAGCCGGGGCGCCGCCACCGTCAATTTTTAGCATCTCATAACGCGGACTTAGGAGAGGGCGCTCATAATCATAAAGGTTGATAGGTCGAGTCTCCGGAGCATCGACAATCGCGTGGCCTCGGCCTTGCGGAATGAGAGCGAAATCGTTTGTCTCCAGGTGAACCCTTTCGCCATTGGCGAAGGTGATCCAGGCCGATCCCTCGGTCACGATATGGAACATCAAGCTGTCAGGCATAGGCGGGAGATCGATCCCCCACGGCGCGCTCAGTTCCGACCGACAAAAAAACGTCCCACTCAATCGTAGCGCATGCAGCGCCTCCCCAAGCGGATCGACTGACCGGAAGGCTTCCTCGGTGGAGTTTGCCGTGGGATGTGATGACATGGGGAAAAGACGCCCATTTTGGACGAATGGTCAATTCTCTTGGAGTCGCTGCCATAGCGAATCGAAACCTGATCGAGGATGCTTGGGGCGATGAAAACAATCCATACATCCCAACTCACCCAGAATGTTAACTCAGCGACCGCACCCTTCCTCGTGATCGGTGGAAGCGGAAAAACCGGGCGACGCGTCATCGAGCGTCTCAAAGCCCTCGGACATGACGTCTCCAGTGCTTCCCGCTCCAGCAGCCCGAGCTTCGATTGGAACGATGATTCCAACTGGAGCGAGGCCCTCACCGGCGTCAAGGCGCTCTATGTCACCTACCATCCCGACCTTTCGGTCCCCGGAGCCTCGGATCACATCCGTGCGCTCCTCGCGGTCGCCAAGACTCAGGGAGTCGAGCGGGTCGTTCTTCTCTCCGGCCGGGGCGAAGAGGAAGCGCAATTGTGTGAGCGTCTTGTGCTCAACTCCAGCATCCCGGCAACAGTTGTTCGCTGCGGTTGGTTCAACCAGAACTTCTCCGAATCATTCTTCCGCGATCTCTTAATGAGCGGAACCCTCGCCGTACCCAACGCCAATGTGGGTGAGGGCTACGTCGATGCCGATGACATCGCCGACGTCGCCACCGCCGCCCTCACTGAAGAGGGACACGAAGGCCAGATCTATCAATTAACCGGACCCGAACTGCTCACCTTTCGGGACATCGCGGCGATCTATCACGAGATCACTGGCCGCGAGATAAACGTGGTCGATGTCTCGCGAGAAGCCTTCGTCGAAGGACTCGAAGCGGCTCAGTTGCCGGAAGGCATGGTTCAACTGGTCGACTATCTCTTCAACGAGGTTCTCGACGGACGGAACTCCAGCCTCGGTGACGGGGTGCAGCGTGCCCTTGGTCGCCCTCCTCGTGATTTCCGTAGCTTCCTCCAAAAGGCCCACCTCTCCGGTGCCTTCGCCTAACACAACCCGGGAGGGAGGGCGACCCCGGTCGACCTCCCTCCTCTACTCTCTCCCTACTTTCCCATCTCATGACAACCCAACTCATTTTCAACGGACTCCTCATCTTTTCCACTCTCACCACTCTCCTCGTCACCGGCCTTCTCTTCACCTTTGCTCTTCTCGTTATGCCGGGTCTGGGGACTCTGGATGATCGCAGCTTCCTTCGCGGTTTCCAGGAGATCGACCGAATCATCCAGCACGGTCATCCCATCTTTGTGGTGGTCTGGTTAGGATCTATCATCAGCTTGCTCGCCGCAACCGTGATGGGTTTCGGCCAACTCGAAGGAATCGCGCAGGGCCTCCTCGTTACGGCAACGGCGCTGTATATTATCGGCGTTCAACTGCCGACCGCCCGAGGCAACGTCCCACTCAACAATGAGCTGCAGAAACTCGAACTCATGACCATGACCGAGCCCGACCTCGCTGAAGCACGCCAGTCTTTTGAACCAGCGTGGAACCGCATCAACATCCTCCGGACGACCATCTGCATGGGCGTTGCGATACTATTGATCGTCGTGGTTATGCTGCGACAGGGAGGGGGCACGCAATAGCAGTGAAAGCGGGTGGATGGGGTCTCGTTCTGGGGGCTTAGGCAACATTTCTTGATTGTTTCATCCTGCTCCACCCCAAACCCAACAGGGTAGCATCCCGCAATAAACTTTATTGAATCCCGCTGCTCCCCGCATCGCCACCCACCCTCAAGCAGCGCGGCTAGGGGAGGACTCTTCGGTGTGGCATTCAAGTCGGCGATGAGAAGGCTCGTGGTTTCGAAGCTCCAAAGGTCTGTCACCCTATTTACTTGCCGCCACAAGTTGTTGAGGCAGATGAATTTGGAAGCGCTCCGGAAGTGAAGCGCGCGGCGTGATGGCGTATCTCCTTTTCAGTCGCCTTCCAACGACGATTCCAGCTAACCTAACGGGATCTGATGTATTCGCTTCGCTTCGCCATTGTTTCCGCCTTGCTATGGCTCGGATGGAACGGTGTGGCCCATGCGGAAATCCCGCCGCAGCAGCGGAAGTATTTCGAAACGAAAATCCGGCCGGTTCTCGCGCAGGAGTGCTACGAATGCCATGCCTCCGGTGCGAAAAAGGTGGGCGGAAAACTACTGCTCGATACCACGACGGGATTGAAAAGAGGCGGCGAATCCGGCTCCCCCATGATTCCGGGGAAACCTGAGGACAGTCTCATCTTGCATGCCTTGAAGTGGCTCGATGATTTGGAGATGCCGCCGGAGAATCCACTCCCGGCAAATGTGATCGCAGATTTTGAAAAATGGATCGCGATGGGTGCCCCGGTTCCGCCGGATCCAGAAGGTGTCGTCGTGAAAACCGAAGATTCCACACCGAAGCAATACAAGGCCGGCGAGCTCTGGTCTTTTAAGCCTGTCGAAGAGCCACCGGTTCCGAAATCGAAGAGCGGGTGGCCGCGTTCGGCGATCGATCAGTTCACTCACAGTAAAATGGCGGAGAACGATTTGGACTCGGCGTCAGATGCACCTCCGAAGACGCTGGTTCGCCGCTTGTATTTTGATCTGACCGGACTTCCCCCGAGCTTTACCGAAGCAAATGCCTTTGCCGCGGATTTTGAAAAGCGAGGACAGGCTGCCGTCGCCACCCTCGTCGATGATCTCCTCGCGTCCCCGCACTTTGGCGAACGCTGGGGGAGACATTGGCTCGACGTGGCACGCTATGCTGAATCGAACGGCAATGACGGATTGAGCCGAAACGCCTCCTTCCCGAATGCGTGGCGATATCGAGACTACGTGATCGACGCGCTCAATCGCGACGTTCCGTATGATCGGTTTATCGCTGAGCAGATTGCGGGGGATTTACTTGAGGCAAAAACCGATCAGGAACGCGACCGCCAACTCGTTGCGACAGGATTTCTGGCCCTGGGCGCTAAGCCCGCCAAGGCGATGAACCATAATTTCGAGATGGATATCGTGGCGGATCAAATCGAAGTCGTCACGAGCGGGATCATCGGATTGAGCGTCGCGTGTGCACGTTGCCACGATCACAAATTTGATCCCATCCCGACGCGTGATTACTACGCCATGGCAGGATTCTTCACGAGTTCGGAAACGCTCTACGGAATCGCCGCCAATGAAAAACTGACCGCTCCGCCAACGCCGCTTCACGTTTTGGAAACCCCGCCGAAGGTTCCGGCTCCGGCCGACGATCTCGAGCTGATGGTGGAAACGGAAAAGCTGGAGATGCGAAACTATCCGCGTCCCAAGGAGGAACACACCTACCCGCCGGGGACACCGGTGGCGATGGGGATCCGCGATCGGAAAGAACCTAAGGATTGCAAAATCAACCTGAAGGGCGACGCCAAAAAACTCGGCGAGGTGGTGCCGCGCGGAGTACTCACGTCCTATCCTGACAAGACGCTCGGGGATCTCACGATCGATCCATCAGGCAGCGGTCGCCTTGAATTGGCCTGGTGGCTCACCGACAGAAAACACCCGCAGACTTCCCGCGTCATGGTGAATCGGATCTGGCTGCATTTATTCGGAAAAGCGATTGTCGGTACGCCGGATGACTTTGGCGTCTATGGGGAAAAGCCGACTCATCCGGAGTTGCTCGACCATCTCGCCTCACAATTTTCCAGTGATCATGACTGGTCGATCAAATCGATAATTCGTGAGATTGTCCTCTCCCGCACCTACCAGCTCGATAGCCATGCCTCCGCCGAATCCATCGCTGCCGACCCCGAAAACACCTGGGTATCGCGTCACACCCGGCGCCGTCTTGATGCTGAGTCGATTCGCGATGCGATCTTGAAGGTCACCGGCAACCTCAATCCCGAACCCGCGGACGGCTCGCCAATCCGTCATCTCGAAATTCTCGTGAATCGCGCTCCGGACCTTCACGAGCCGAGCAATCACCGCAGCATTTATCTTTGTTTCATGCGCAATTCACCGCCTCGGGAACTCGCCGCGTTCGACCTCCCCGACGGACTCAAGGTGACCGGAAAGCGGGATGAAACGATGCTGCCGGCCCAGGGACTGTTTCTTCTCAACAGCGCTTTCATGAAAGATCAGGCCAATCACCTCGCGCGGTCGTCCGGTGAAAATATACGTGAAATGTGGCAGCGGGTTTTGAACCGTGAACCCACTGAAACGGAACTTGCCGGAGCAATGTATCTTTTAGAAAATACGATACCTGAAGAGCATGGCTGGCCCGCGCTCGCTCAGGCATTGCTGGCTACCAACGAATTTCGATATGTCGACTGACTCTCCTTTTTCCCGACGCCAAATGCTTTCGACTGCTTCGTGCGGATTCGGCTCGCTTGCTCTAGCCGGGCTGATCGGGCGTTCCGCCGATGGAGTGGTTTCGCACTCGCTGGTGGCCCGAACCCCTCAAGTCCCGGCGCGGGCAAAGAGGGTCCTCTTTCTCTGCATGAGTGGCGGACCGGCCCAGATGGACACCTTTGATTACAAGCCGCAAACAGGGAAAGCCCCTCATCCGGGTTCGGCTTACTCGTTCTTCGAGCATGGTGAAAGTGGCCTCAAAATTTCCGAGTTGCTTCCGGAGACCGCGAAGCATGCCGACAAGCTCTGCGTCCTCAACGGGATGCATTGCGACACCGGAATCCATGCTCAATCATTTTTGCAGCTTCACACCGGGGACCGACTTCGGGAACGACCCAGTCTCGGTGCGTGGGTGAATTACGGACTGGGCACAGAGAATGAAACTCTGCCGGGTTTCATCAGTCTCAACTCATCGAAGCCATCGTGTCACGGTTCGGCATTTCTGCCGGCGATTTACCAGGGAACTCCGATCGGAGTGAATGGTGAAGACATGAGCAAAGCGACGATTCCAAATGTGATGAGTGATCACCTCACTCCGGAATCAAAGCGTCGCCAGTTGGACTTTATTCAGACGTTGAACCGCGAACATCATGGGCGGAGCGGCGATGACCCGAAGCTGGAATCCGTGATTCAGTCGATGGAGCTCGGGTTCCGGATGCAGAGCACTGCACCCGGGTTACTCGATCTTTCCCGGGAGCCGAAACACGTTTTGGAACGCTATCGGGTCGGCGCCAAATACGCGGTCGGAACGTGCCGCGAATCAGATTTTGGTCGGCAGTGTTTGCTCGCGCGGCGCTTTCTCGAAGCCGGCGTGCGCTTTGTCGAAGTGAATCACGGGAGCTGGGATCAACATAAAAATCATCGTCGCGATCTCGAAGCGAACTGCCTCGCGACCGATGCACCGATTGCTGCTTTGCTTCAGGACCTCGAAGAACGCGGCATGCTCGAAGACACGCTGGTGATCTGGGGTGGTGAATTTGGTCGCCCCGGCATCACGCCGGGCGAAAAGGACAAAAACATGACGGGTCACAACGCGAACGGCTTCAGTTTCTGGCTCGCCGGCGGCGGGGTGAAGCCGGGTTTCACCTACGGGGCAACCGATCCGACCGGAGCCCGCGCCGTGGACGGGAAAATTCATTTTCGCGACCTGCACGCCACGATCCTCCAGTTGCTCGGCGTTCCAGCTAATGACCTGATTTACCGCTACGCAGGGCGCGATCATCGCCTCACCGGACCGGAAGGGGGTCGCGTCGTGACGGAGATATTTGCCTGAACCACGGAGTCTACACGCGCGGCAGTGATCCGGCTTCGTAGAGGCCAGCTACAAGGCGCAGCAATTATGGTGCTCCCTCAAGATGCGTCATCTCATGCAACGCGAAGTCTGCAACGGCGCCTTCAGTGGCCGCTGCATAGTCCTTCAGATGCTGCTGCTCCATGTGGACAAGCCAGAGATCACGCGAGGCCCAATTTTCATAAAACATAAAGTGCTCCGGATTCTCATTGTCCTGATGGAGGTCATACTGGAGACAGCCTTCTTCCGCGAGGGTCGGGGCGATGATCTTCTGAAGCTCTGTTTTGACAAGATCGATCTGGTCCGGCTTTGCGAAGATATGGGCGACGATGGTGAGTTTAGACATAGTCGAGGAGGATAGACGGAGTTGGGTCGTCGAGGCAAGGATCACTCGCCCCCGAACCCTTTCGGCGTTAATCTTTAAAATGCCCTTTTCCGCCTTCGCGCTGACCGAACCGCTTCTCCGCGCTGCCTGCCACTATCCCGAGCCGACTCGCGTGCAGTCTGAAGCGATCCCGGTGATTCTCACGGGTGGAGATCTCCTTGCGACGGCGCAAACGGGCTCAGGGAAAACGACGGCCTTTGTCCTGCCGCTCCTGCAGCGTTGGGTTGCCGCCACCGACAAGCCGAAACGCAACCGGCCGCTCAACACGCTCATTCTTGTCCCAACGCGCGAGCTGGCAGCTCAGGTCCGGAATGTGGTTCAGGAATGCGCGGCGCATCTTTCGGAGCGTCCCAAAATCGTCAGTGCCGTCGGGGGCGTCTCGATCAACCCGCAAATGATGGCCCTGCGCGGCGGTGCGGATTTTGTCGTCGCGACTCCGGGCCGACTTATCGACCTCGTCGAGCGCAATGCACTTTCTCTTTCGGGAGTCCGCTCGCTTGTCCTCGATGAAGCGGACCGTCTCCTCGATCTCGGATTTTCGGAGGAGCTGAAACGCATTTTTGATCTGCTCCCGACGGGACGACAGAACCTGCTTTTCTCGGCGACTTTTCCAAAAAAGGTCGAAGCGCTGGCTTTGGAATGGCTGCACGAGCCGACCCGAATTCGCATCGAGGAGGAATCCGACGGCGCTCCTGATATCAAGCAGCAAGCGATCCGGGTTGATGCGGAAAAGCGCACGCCGCTGCTCCGTCATCTCATCGAAGCGGAAGATTGGAAACGCGTCCTCGTTTTTGTTGGCTCGCAATACACCGCTGATCACGTCGCAATAAAACTGCGGCGAAACGGGATTCGTGCCTGGGCCTTTCACGGTGATCTCGGTCAAGGGGCGCGGAGCGAAGCGCTTGAGGATTTCAAGAACTCGCATTTTAAAGTCATGGTCGCGACCGACCTCGCCGCCCGTGGCCTCGATATCGAACATCTCCCTGTCGTCGTGAACTACGACCTGCCTCGCTCTCCCGATGACTACACCCACCGCATCGGCCGCACGGGCCGGGCAGGGGAGCATGGTGTCGCCGTCAGTTTCGTGACCGCCGAGAACGAGACCCACTTTCGTCTCATTGAAAAGCGGAATGACTTCCGTCTCACTCGCGAAGAGATTGACGGCTTTGAGCCAACCGCTGCTGCGGTAGAGCGCCCCACTTCCGCCGGCACCGGAGGCATCAAAGGGCGACGCAAGAGCAAGAAGGACAAACTTCGTGAAGCCGCCGCGCGGAAGGCAGAGGAATAGGAGAAGCTACCGGTCTCCCTGACCGCCGATATGGACTTGTCAGGAACTTTTCCGAAACTCATTTGCGTCAGTCGGGTTATATTAAACCGATGAGTTGCCCCCGCCTCCTGACATTCCTCCTGCTAGCCCTTTCTCTTCAGTCGCTCGTTAGAGCAGAACAGGATATCTCACCTGAGCACCTCGATTATTTCGAAACTCACGTCCGGCCAAATCTCATCAAATACTGCTACGAGTGTCACTCCGTCGAGCAGGGGGAATCACGCGGCGGGCTTTACCTCGACACTCGTGAGGGCATGCGAGAAGGCGGCAGCACCGGATCTCTTTTCGATGATGAGAACTGGGAATACAGCCTTTTTGTCGATGCGGTTACCTGGAACGATCCGGACTTCGAGATGCCACCGAAGCAGAAGATGCCGGACGATGTCATCGCAGTTCTCACGAAGTGGGTCGAAATGGGCGCTCCCGATCCCCGCGAGCGGAAAATCTTCGAGGTCGAAGACTCCGGAATCGATTTTGAGGAAGGTAGAGAGCATTGGTCCTACCAGAAACCGACCCGCCCCGCGGAGGACTCGATCGATGCCATCATCAGCGGGATGCAAACAGAGATGGGCGTGACGCCCGTCGGCCCGGCTGACGCTCTCACCTTACTCCGACGACTCACTTTCGATCTCACCGGACTGCCGCCCACTGCGCCGGAGGTGAAGTCATTTGTAAAAGCCTTCCAGGAAGATCGTGCCGCAGCGGTTCAGCAAAAAGTCGATCAGCTCCTCGCTTCGGATCACTACGGCGAGCGCTGGGGACGCCACTGGCTCGACGTCGTTCGCTACGGCGAATCGAGCGGCACCCTGAACATTGTCTATCCCTATGCGTGGCGCTTCCGGAACTATGTGATCGATTCCTTTAACGAGGACAAACCCTACGACCAACTCCTCATCGAGCACCTCGCGGGAGATCTCCTTCCGGCTCCCAACGATGACATCCGACAGGAGAATCTGATCGCGACCGGGTTTCTCGCGCTCGGGCCGAAGAAGCAAAATGAGAAAAATCCTCAGGTTTTCGCGATGAACCTGATCGATGAGCAGATCGACACGGTCACTCGCGGTTTTCTCGGGACGACCGTTTCCTGCGCTCGCTGCCACGATCATAAATTCGATCCCATCCCAACGGCCGACTACTATGCGATGGCCGGAATTTTCCAAAGCACCGATACTCTCTGGGGAACGATTGCCGGGAATCAGAATCACCGCACCACGGAGTTAGTGGCGCTGCCCATCGCCGACACGGGACTCAACGAAGACCAGAGTAATCTCTACGAAGAGAAGGTGAAACACCTTGCCGAGCTGCGCGAAAAAAACCGCGAGATGCGGGGAATGTCAGGCGGCAAAGGCAAGGGAGGAAAAGGTAAAGGCAAAGCCGAAGGGGCAACGCCGGATCCGGACATGCTCGAGGAAAGTGGGATCGAGCAGCGGGATCTCGTGCGAATCCGTCAGCAGATCATGCGCACGGAGAGCGAGCTGGAGTTTCTCAACCCCGATGGGAGCGAGAGGACCTTCGCGATGGGTGCCCGGGAAGGCACCGTCGAAAACTCTAACATTCTCATCGCAGGCGACGTGAACAAGATCGCTCAGGAAGTCGAGCGCGGATTCCTACAGGTGCTCGACTTTTCTGATTCGCCGGAACTTCCGGCCGACGAAAGTGGGCGTCTTGAACTCGCGCAGTGGATCACCTCGACACAGAATCCTCTCACCGCACGGGTCATGGTGAACCGCATCTGGCTCCACCTCACCGGATCACCTATCGTCGAAACGATGGATAACTTCGGCACAACCGGATTGCCTCCAACGAGCCTAGAGTTGCTCGACTTTCTCGCGATCCGTTTCATGGAAAGCGGCTGGTCGATCAAGACCCTGGTCCGCGAGATCACCCTCAGCGACACTTACCAACTCGCCTCGACCTATGACGAAGGTCATTACGAAGTGGATCCTGCAAACACGACGCACTGGCGCGCCAAACCACGCCAGCTCAATGCGGAGGCACTGCGCGATCAAATGCTCCTCGTCAGCGGTCTCCTCGATCGCGAGCGTCCGGAAAGCTCAATGGCTTATGCCGCGGGAAATTCCCGCCTCGGGGGACGTCGTGGTGAAGGGGAGGAAACCTTCAACACCGCCCTCTTCCGCGGCCGCTCACTTTACCTTCCCGTGCTCCGTGATGCCCTGCCGGATGAACTCGGGCTCTTCGATTTTCCTGATCCTCAGGGTACCGTCGGACAGCGGAGTTCGACGAATGTCGCGCCTCAGTCGCTGCACCTCATGAACAGCGAGCTGGTGCAAGTTCAGGCAGAAGCC
>CAZOUP010000004.1:0-30973 GCA_964583035.1 uncultured Akkermansia sp. | reverse complement strand
GCCATGGCTAATTTGCTCCAGGCCCGCTTCCCCTCGCTCAGGGACCAGGTGGGAAATGCTTTTCTCCTCAGCTACAATCGACCCGCGACGCCGATGGAAATCGATCGCAGCATTCAGTTCCTCCGCGAATTCGATCTCGGCGAGCCTCCTGTGGTCGAGCCGGCAGCACTACCGGGACCGGGCCGGGACAGAGATTCGATGAAAGGGAAGGGCAAAAAAGGGAACCAAAGTGAACCCGCTCCGACCGCTGAAACGACCGAACCCGTCTCCCCGGAAGCCGCCAAGCTCGCGGCCCTCTGCCAGGCACTCATGATGAGCGCCGAGTTCCGCACGATCCATTAATCCTCCACTTTCGACCTCTCATGTTTCAAAACAATTTCACTCGCCGCGGAGCGCTCCAGACCCTGACAACAGGACTGGGAGGCATCGCGATGACTGCCCTTGCTGAAGAAAAGGCCC
This sequence comes from uncultured Akkermansia sp., assembly GCA_964583035.1. GTDB lineage: Bacteria > Verrucomicrobiota > Verrucomicrobiia > Verrucomicrobiales > DEV007 > Arctic95D-9. The sequence goes on along the minus strand of CAZOUP010000004.1, from coordinate 30,514 downwards.
TCGCCGCGAAGTCCGGCCCCCTCGCCGCCAAGCAGCCGCACTTTGCGCCCCGCGCCAAGAACGTCATCTACCTTTCAATGCGCGGCGCGCCCTCGCATGTCGACACTTTTGACTACAAACCGCAGCTCACCAGGGACTCGGGGAAACCCGGGAAATACGGAGGCCGCGACCTCATGGGTTCTCCCTTTGAGTTCAAGCAGCATGGCGAAAGCGGGCTCTGGATTTCTGATCTTTTCCCCCATGTCGCGCAGCATGCCGATGATCTCTGCCTCATCAACAGCATGCACGGAGACTCTTCCAACCACCAGCCGGCCGTCACCGCGATGCACACCGGCAGCGTGAACTTCATCCGCCCCTCGATGGGCGCCTGGGCGCTCTACGGCCTCGGCACCGAGAACACCAACGTGCCCGGCTATGTCGTCCTTGGCGGTGGCCAAAAGGGCGACTACAGCAGCGCCTTTCTCCCCGCCTACTACCAGGCCACGATGATCGGCGGCGACAATCCAGCGGCAGGACCACCTCGCGTGCCAAATATTCGAAACACAAAGATGGACGCCGTGGCGCAGCGGAAGCAGCTCGACTTCGTCCAGTGGCTCAATCGGAATCAGCTCAAGCGCGATGTTCACTCTCCCGAGACCGAAGGCATGATCCAGTCCACCGAGCTCGCCTATCACATGCAGACCTCGATGCCGGAGCTCCTCGACTACGGGTCCGAGTCACCGAACACCCTGGAGTCTTACGGCATTGGAGGTGAGTCTGAAGCCTTCGGAAAGCACTGCCTCCTCGCCCGCCGCATGGTCGAGCGCGGCGTGCGTTTTGTTGAAGTCGTTCACGGCAACTGGGATCACCACGACAAGCTCAAGGAAAACCTCACCCAGACCTGTGGCGAGACCGACGGCCCCATTGCCGCACTGCTCCAGGATCTGAAAGATCGCGATCTGCTCAAGGACACCCTCATCCTCTGGGGAGGGGAATTCGGACGCACCGCGACCGGAGAAGGCGACGGACGCGGCCACAACTCCAGAGGCTTCACCACCTGGATGGCCGGAGGCGGCGTCAAAGGCGGCCTGCGCTACGGCGCGACTGACGAACACGGGAATGAAGCCGTCGAGAACAAGATGCACATCCACGACTGGCACGCGACGACCCTGCACCTGTTAGGCCTGAATCATAAGAACCTGACCTTCCGCTACGCGGGACGTGATTTCCGCCTTACTGACGTGCATGGCAATGTCGCCGAAGAGATTCTGGCGTAATTTCTTTCAGAGTATTCCGCAGTCAAATCCTGCTGTGCCCGGGCCATTCATGACCCCGGGGAAAAGAAATCGACGAATCGAAATCGGAGAAAACTTTCTCTTCCTTTTCTGCATGAAACGGAGGACATAAACGTCACGACATCATGAAAACCACATTCGCTATCTCCCTTGTCGCCCTCTTCGCCGGACTCTTTCTTTCGACTTCCTCCGTCGAGGCAAGTGATGGCCAGGATTATTACTCTTCCTTCTGGAAGTGCAGCGATGGAAACACTTACGGCCTCGTCGCGAATGGTAACAATCGTTCGCTCTACCTTCCCACGGGACAGTCACCGATCTTTTTCTCTGGCAGGAAAAAAGGCGAGACCTATGTCGGAACCGTCTATCTCGGCAATCAGCGCATCGCAGTGAGCGGTCCGATCTCCAACAACCAGACGCGTGTCACCCTCTGGTCCAGCGACGGACGCAGCTGGGTCCTGAATTTCTCGCACAAGTGATCCCTCGAAGAGACCGTTCCTGCCCGTACGGGCGGGAACGAAAGGGGACCAGAGGCCTTTACTCTCCCATCAGTTCCTTCACCTTTCCCTCGATCGCCTCCGCCCAGATTTCGTAGCCGGCCGTATTCGGGTGAAGTAGATCCGGCATGATCTCCCTGGATAAGGTGCCATCCTCAATGAGAAGCTTCTCATTGATGTCCATGAAGTAGACCGTCTTGTCGTCGGCAAGCTTAGCGATGAGTTCATTAGCGGCTTCGTTCTTGATGCGCTTCGGATCCTCGTTGTCGGCACCCCGGGGGAAAATGGCGAGGAGAAGCAATTTCATCTGAGGCTGCTTTTCCTTGAGGAGATCGACAATCGCAGTGACGCCGGCAGCAGTCTCATCCGCACTGCTCGAGTAGATCGCTCCGCCGTGCTCTTTCATGACCCGTCCCTCGTGGCCGGTATTATTGGTCCCGATCATGAGCACTGTCAGCTTCGGTTTGAGACCATCATAGTTTCCGTTCTCCAATCGCCAGAGAATGTGCTCGGTCCGGTCGCCGCCGATGCCGAAGTTAGCAGCCCCCAGTGGAGCCCAGTAGCGGTCCCAGACTTCCTTTCCTCTACCATTCCAACCGGCAGTGATAGAATCCCCGAGGAAAACAAGCTGCGCTTCGCCCTCCTTTGAAATCCTGTTGAATGACTCGTGCGACGCTTCCTTGCCCGGGTGAGGAGCAGGGGAAAGAGCAAGGCTCTTCGGCGTGTCTTCGGAGCGGACGGTTGCCATTAAAGCGAGAACGAGGAGGACGGATGCGGCGGTTTTCATGGTGGGTGGTCATTTTGCACGAACCGATCATTCCCACAATAGCGGTATCATGTGTTCCGATCCCCTCCTCAAGGAGTAAACGGAAAAAACTCCGGAAACTTGCTAACCTTTTCCTGAAAAACAGCATTTGCGGGTGACCGGGGCTTTCGCTCCGGAAGATTTCACCCCCATGAATGCTGTTTTTTCATCTCCAGCCCGCGCCTTTTTCGCGGCCGTTCTTCTTCTCTCATTCGCCGCCAGCACGCATGCTGCCTCGGATGGCGAAAAGCTTTTCACCCTCAAAATCCAGCCACTTCTCTCCGAAAAGTGCAACGGCTGTCACGGCGACGATCGCGAAAAGATCAAAGGTGACTTCGACATGGTCAGCCGCGAAGCCCTCCTCAAGGGCGGCGAGTATTTCGGAAAAGACGTCCTTATTCCGGGCGATGCCGCCAGCAGTGCGCTCATTGAAACCGTAAAATGGTTGGATCCTGACTGGGAAATGCCGCCAAAAGAGAACGATCGCCTCACCGCAGAGCAGATTGCTTTCGTCGAGCAGTGGATCAATCTCGGAGCTCCCTGGGCCGATGAGTCGAAGCAACGCGAGATCCGTGAGGAAGAGGCGAAGAAAACGGTCACCGAAGATGGAGTCATCATTACGACAAGCGGAGGCCTCGGCGATGAGTGGACCTTCCGCCGCTATCAGCGGGAAGATATCTGGGCCTTCATGCCGATGGAGAAACCCGAAGTACCGGAGACAGCGGCAAACCCGATCGATGCCTTTCTTCTCGATAAACTCACTACGGCCGGCTTCGATCCTGCCCCGAAAGCAGACCCTCTCACCTTGATCCGACGCGCGACCTACGACCTCACCGGTCTGCCTCCCACTCCGGAAGAAATCGCGACCTTTCGCGCCGCCTCAAAGAACAACGCGGACGACGCCTGGACTACTCTCGTCGATCAACTCCTCAAGAGTCCCCACTACGGAGAACGATGGGCCCAGCACTGGTTCGATGTCGCCCGCTACGCTGACACCGGCGGGATGTCGAACGACTACGAGCGGTCCAATGCCTGGCGCTACCGCGACTATGTCATTCGCGCTTTCAACGAAGATAAGCCCTACAACGAGTTTGTGATCGAACAGCTCGCCGGCGATGAGCTTGCCGACCGATCCGTCGAAGAGCGGCTCGGGCCCGACAAAGTCCACGCGATCCGAGTAAGTGGAGACTACACTCCGGAGGAAGCCGAAAAACTCATTGCGACCGGTTTTCTCCGCATGGGTCCCTATGACGACGCCATGGTCAAGAAACCGGAGGCCCGCCAGATCTATCTCGACGATGTCGTGAACTCCGTCGGGCAGACTTTTCTCGCAACAACGATGCGCTGCTTCAAGTGTCACGACCACAAGTTCGATCCGCTCCCGACTCGCGACTACTATCGAATGACCGCTGCCTTTGCGACGACGCAAATGGCCGAGCGTCCTTCACCCTTTCTCGCAGGGGAGAACCTGGAGCACCTGGACGAAGGCCGCGCCTTCGTCCAGGGCATGCTCGATTTTGCGACAGCTGAGAGAGACAAGCTCGTGAACAAAAGAGAAACCGCCGCCCGCGCCTGGTTCGAAGAAAACGGATTGGCATACAAAAACGACAAAGACCGCAGGGGTCTTCCCGACGAAGAGAAGCCCCCGCGCCACGTCGGTCTCGACATCGTCGAACAGGGACAGCTCAAAGTCCGTGAGCAGGACGTCTGGATTTGGAACCGCCGTCTTGAGCGCTTTGAGCCGATGATTCAAAGCGTCTACAACAGCGCGACTCCCGGCAAAGGAAACGCCCGCTCTTTGCGCATTGATCCCGACGCGGGGAAAGGGTACAGCCCCGATAGCTTTATCCTCACCGGCGGCGCCCTCGAAGCTCCCGGCGAAGAAGTCACTCCCGGCGTCCTCAGTGCACTCGGGATTCCATCGTCAACCTCAGTACAGGATGACCTCTATGCCCTTCCCACTGCGGTCGAAGGAAGACGTCTCAATCTCGCGAAGTGGATCGCCGATCCCGGCAATCCTCTCACGGCGCGTGCCTTCGTGAATCGCGTCTGGCAGCAGCACTTCGGTCAGGCCATCGCCGGGAATCCAAACAACTTCGGGGTGAAAGGAAAGAAGCCGAGCCATCCCGAGCTTCTCGACTGGCTTGCGACCGACTTCGTCGAAAACGGATGGACGCTGAAGCGACTTCACCGACTCATCATGACTTCCGACGCCTACCGCCGCGCCGGCCATCACCCTCAGCGTAAGGAGCTTTCGGTGAAGGATTCTGACAATAGGCTGCTCGCCTACTTTCCCACTCGCCGCCTTACCGCGGAAGAGCTTCGTGACACCACTCTCGCGATCACGGGTGAATTGAAGACTGCACAGGGAGGGCTTCCCATCATGCCCGAGATCAACATGGAGGTCGCGCTTCAGCCTCGCATGATCCAGTTCTCCCTCGCGCCCGCCTATCAGCCTGATGCCACTCCCGAACGACGGAACCGCCGGACCGTCTATGCCTACAAAGTGCGCGGCATGGCAGATCCCTTCCTGGAGCTCTTCAATCAGCCAAATCCGAACGATTCCTGCGAGATGCGCGACTCTGCAGCCGTCTCCCCACAGGCCTTCACGCTAATGAACAGCGATCAAATGACTGATCGCTCCGTCGCCTTCGCCAGCCATCTACAAAAACAAGCGAGTGACCCAAGCGAACAAATCCGACGCGCTTTTCTCAAGGCACTGGGTCGGGCACCTGACCAGATCGAACTCGATCGCTTCACTACCTATCTCGCCGACATGACGGAATACCATCAGGGAATCAACCCGCAACGCCCTGAGTATCCAAAAGAGATTACACGGACGCTGGTAGAGGAACTTTCCGGGGAGAAGTTTGATTATACTGAAATACTGCCGGCTTTTGAGAAGTATGAAGCAGATTTGAAAGCGGCTGATGTCGATGCAGCGACGAGAGCGTTGGCTGATGTTTGTCTGCTGCTGTTTAATGCAAATGAATTTGTGTATGTGTATTGAGTAAGAATTGAATAATGAATGTCGAACAAGGAATTTTGAATTTCGAAGAATTCTATGAGTGGGCGAAAGTTTGATTTGGAAGATCGATTGGTGGAGTTCGCCGCGACGATCATTGATGTGGTCGATGAACTTCCGAAAACTCGTGCAGGAAATCATATCGCAGGGCAGCTGATCCGATCAGGGACTTCCCCGGCCCCGAACTACGGAGAAGCTCAGAGCGCTGAATCACGAAAGGACTTCATCCACAAAATGAAAGTCGCCCTCAAAGAACTCAGAGAATCAATGGTCTGGCTCAAGATCATCCGAAGAAAAGAAATGATCCCCGAAACCGTTTCAAGCCCTGCCGCTCAGGAATGCAACGAACTCATCTCCATCTTCGTCAAAAGCATCCAGACCGCCCAAGACAACCAGTAAAAACAAGCACCTCGAAATTTGAAATTCCTTGTTCAAGATTCGAAATTCTTCCCCCGCAAGAATCGAAATTCTCCCCCCAAAACAGCCATGAATCCAAACATGCTCTCCCCAACCCGCCGCAGCTTTCTCTACGGGCTCGGTTCTTCCCTCGGCTCACTCGCTCTAACCGACATCCTCGCCAAAGAAGCCGCTTCGCCTCTCGCTGTGAAGCAGCCGATGCATCCTGCCAAGGCCAAAAACGTCATCATGCTTTTCATGGAGGGCGGACCGAGCCATGTCGATACCTTTGATCCAAAGCCGAAGCTTCAGGAGCTACACAAGACTGAATCAAAAAGCACCGCAGGGCTCGCAAACGGCTTCCGGTTCTATGTTGGAAGTCCTTTCGGCGCCCGCAAGGTTGGTCAGTCAGGGATCGAGATGAGCGACCAGTGGGTCCACATGGCTGATCCCGAAGTCGCCGACGAACTATGCAACTACCGCGGATGTCAGGCCGAATCACTGAACCATCCCGAAGCGCTCTTTCACATGAACACCGGGAGCCGTCTCGGTGCTGACCCTGCCCTTGGTTCCTGGGCCACCTATGGTCTCGGTTCGACGAACCAGAATCTCCCCGGTTTCGTCGTCATGACGGAAGCAGCTCTGCCGCAGGGTGGCTCGACGAACTGGAGCAACGGCTTTCTCCCCGCCCACTATCAGGGAACGAGACTTCGCCCCGAAGGATCACCGATCCTTGACCTTCAGTCGCAGTCTTTCAAAAGCCGCGAGCATCAACGCCGCGCCCTTGACGAACTGGCCTTTCTAAATCAGAAGCACGCCGACGCCAATCCGCAGCACGATGACCTCGCCGCGCGAATGGAAAACTACGAACTTGCCTACCGCATGCAGACGGAAGTCCCCGGAGTCGTCGACATCGAAAGCGAGCCGGAGCACATCAAAGAACTCTACGGCCTCGAGCAAAAAGAAACCGAGACGTTTGGTCGTCAATGCCTCATGGCGCGACGTATGGTCGAGAAGGGCGTCCGCTTCGTGCAGATCTTCTCAGGCGGCTGGGACAGTCACGACTACCTCGAGCGCGGACATTCCTCGCGCATTCGCAGCGTCGACAAAGGCATGGCGGGACTGATCAAGGACCTCAAACAACGCGGCATGCTCGAAGACACCCTCGTGATCTGGTGCGGCGAATTCGGCCGCACTCCTGACAACAACAAACGTGGCGGCGTCTACTCACTCGGGCGCGGTCATAACGTCGATGCCATGTCGATGCTCTTCGCCGGAGGCGGAGTGAAGAAAGGGACCATCGTCGGGGCGACTGACGAACTCGGTGCTGAAGCCGTCGACTGCGTCCATCCAATCCGCGACGTCCACTGCACCATTTTGCACCTGTTAGGATTAGATGACAATAAGTTGACCTACTTCCATGCAGGGCGCTACAAACAGCTCTCGCAATTTGGAGGGCAGGTGATTCCGGAATTGATCGGGTAGCGGCGACTCCGAGCAAGCCACTGGCAGTGGCCGTTCCTACAAATGCTCCTGAAACCACGCTTCGATGTCGTCGACCATCGGAGTAAACCAGGGGTGACGATTCCAGCAGCCGTGTTTACCGCCCCCGTAGTGTGAAAGCACTTTCGTCGGGATACCGAGCGCTTTCATTTTTTCCATCGAAGGATCAATCTTCGTCGGGTCTTCGGTGCCCCCGTATTGAAAGAGAATCGGCGGGGTGTTTTTATCAATGTGCTGATGAGCATCCGCGAGTTCGTAGGCGTCAGGGAGCTCTTCGACGCTTCCACCAAAAAGCCAAATCGCGTTTGGTTTGATCGCATTCTTATTCAAGGAACTCTCTGCGACATTACCGGTCGCGATTTCCATGGGTCCTGACATGACCACGGCAGCTTGCACAGCGGATGACACGCCGGGGTTTCCTCCCTCGCCTTGCAACTCCTCGACATCAGCAGTCGTCGCGAGAAGTCCAGCGAGGTGAGCCCCGGCTGATCCGCCGACGACACCAATGCGATCCGGGTCCGCCTGGTAATCAGCGGCCTTAGCGCGCAGGAATCGAACCGCCGCGTGGCAGTCGTGAATATTCGCGGGGAACTTCGCTTCGCCGCTGAGTCGATAAGCGACGGCCATGGTGACGTAGCCGCGCTTCGCGAGTTCCAGCCCCATGGCACGGAATTTCATCTTGTCACCACTGTGCCAGCCTCCGCCATGAAGAATAACGGCAGCTGGGTGCGGTCCTTCTCCGGACGGGACGTAGATGTCGGCTAACATTTTGCGCGTTCCATACTGAGCGTAGGTCAGATCGAGATGCGGCGTGACGCCTTCAGGCAGAGTAACACTCGGCATCGTTTTGGCCTTGGCTTCCGGCCATGACGCTGGAGGCTGTGGGGAAACGCCGGAGATCCGCATCCTCTGAACATAAAGACCGCCAAACCCGCCGATGTAGAGATCGCGCAAATCATTGCCTCCGAAGGTGCAGTTCACAGGGCGCTCGGGGCAGGCAATTTTATCGAGAAGCTCTCCGCCCGGCGACCAGATCCAGATGTGAGCAGGACCAGCACAGTAAACATTTCCGGCTCGGTCAATCGTCATGCCGTCAGCTGATTTTGCGGTGGGGTCCCCGTCATCCATCGTCGCAAAGACGCGACGCTCACCAAGGGTTCCATCCGCCTTCACATCGTAAGTGAGAATATTCTTCGGTCCTGCCTCGGAAACATAGAGAATGCTTTCATCCGGATTCAGGATGAGGCCGTTCGCCGAGATCGCATCATTGGCGACGACAATCGCTTCGCCTCCACTCGGAACATAAATCACTTCCGCGGCTCGAGTGAGAGTGAAGTAGATGCCACCGGAACGATCGACGACGAGATCGTTTGGCTTACGGGTTTTGTCTGCCTCAAGGTCTTCCTGATGAATCACGGTCGCTTCCCGCAGACTGTCGAGACGCAGGATCTCCGCCTGACCGTTATCTACCAGCCAGGTCACACCATGATTGTAAAAACTTCCGCTGAGCCGCCGACCGCTCAGGCCCGGAAGCCACTCATTCTTTGTCGGAATATACCGTGATGCCTTTTCGGTAAAAGGGTCCGGAATGGTCAACGCAAAACCGTCCCACGAAGGGCCGTCAGCCAATTCAAATATACCATCTATTGCCTTGAGAGTGCTTCCGGGCGCGACTGGAGATTCCACTGCATGCAGGAGCGGAACGAAGAGTATCGCGAGACTAAGAGTGAGTGAATACGAAAAGGTTTGCATCAAATCTGATCTCAATTCTCACGCCATATCAAGGGTCGCGTCAATCTCGAAATCAGGCAAAACAACGGAAGAACGGACAGGCTTTTGAATCGAACTTTTCTCTAGCAGGCGTATCGTTGGGCATGAAGAAGCTTCTCTCACTCCTCGTCGCTGGATTCCTTTTGATGACCACTACAGCACACGCTGACATTGTTGAAACGGCGATTGAGTATGAGTCTGCGGAGACAATCTGCGAAGGCTGGCATGCCTACAATGACGAGATTGAGGGAAAGCGACCTTCGATTCTCATTTCTCATCAGTGGACTGGTCTGACCGACTACGAGAAGATGAGGGCGCGCATGCTCGTAGAACTCGGCTACAACGTCTTCGCACTCGATATCTACGGAAAAGGGATTCGCCCGCAACCTCCGGAATCCGCGAAAATGTCGGGGAAATTTAAAGAAGATCGCGACCTCTACCGCGCTCGCCTCAACGATGGGCTCGAGATTCTCAAGGGCCTCCCGCAAACTGACGGTTCGAAAATCGCAGCAATCGGATACTGCTTCGGCGGCACGGGTGTCCTTGAACTCGCCCGCAGCGGCGCCGATGTTTCCGGCGTCGTGAGCTTTCATGGCGGTCTCGGAACCCCAACCCCGGAAGACGCCTCAAACATCACTGCCGAAGTCCTCGTCCTTCACGGCGCGGTCGATCCCTACGTGCCGGTCGATGAGGTGAAAGCGTTTCATGCTGAAATGCTTGATGCCAATGTGTCCTACACCTTCACCGCTTACCCGGACGCAGTGCATGCATTCACCCAGAAGATGGCGGGAGACGATTCCTCAAAAGGCGCGGCTTATCAGGAAGCAGCAGATCTTGCCTCGTGGGAAGCAATGCGAACGTTCTTTGGGCGCCTCTTCGGGTTGCCCCGGTGAGGAAAACCACAAGATCGACAGGGGCGGATTCGGCGGTAGATTCACGCGAGCACGCAGCGACTCTTTACGATGCCAGATCACGAACACCTACGGCATAAAACCCGGACCCTCCCTTCTTCCGGTGAGGAGTTGATCGTCGCCTGCGTGCCGATGCGAAGTAATGTGAACTTGTCCGGCATCGCTCGCACCGCGAGCGCGAGTGGTATCTCCCGCCTCATTCTTACGGGGGACGCGAAACTGATCAACAAGATCGCCCGCGATGGAGCCGATGAACTCTCCGTCGAAATTCATCGAACGCTCGCTCCTGTTTTAAAAAAGTTCCGTGCCGAGGGTTACCAACTCGTCGGGCTTGAGCAGACGACCAATTCGCAGGATCTGAATCACTACCAATTCCCCAAAAAGACGGTCCTCGTGATCGGGAACGAACGCCTCGGATTGAATCCTGAAATTCTTTCTTTGCTGGATGATGTCGTAGAGATCCCGGTCTACGGTTTACCACATAGTTTTAATGTTTCTTCTGCGACGGCGATGGCTCTCTATGAGTACCGGCGTCAACTTTGCACATGAGTAACTCCCGAATCCGGGGCGATCGCTTTTCTATAACCGGACCCATTCCTTTAGATCTTCGTGTTCGAAGATCATTTTCTTTTGAATTTTCAGATCCTGCCCCATGCCGGCGTCGAGCGCACGGGTATACATCGCGTAAGCAATACCCACATCGGCGTAAGCAAGCCCCACCGCATTAAAATAGGTCCGCTCGGAGTCATTCTCCCGGCCGGGTTTGGCCCCGCTGATGAGCTCGATGAGGTTTCCATGGATGTCGTCATCGGTAAGGACACCGTCTTCGTAGGCACGACTTAAGGTCTGGGTCCGGTGCTTCACTGTTTCCCAGTCGTCGCAGACGATCTTTTCGCATTTCTTTGCGACTTCAAATTCGTCCTCCCATCCACCGACGTGCGAGTAGAAGGTTCCGGGTTTCATCCAGGCAGCTTTCAGCAGTGGCGCCTGGGCGCTGGTAGCAGTGACAATGACATCGGCGTCCTCAGTGGCGGTTTGGAGATTGGTGTTGGCGCCTTCGATTTCCATATCATCAAAAACGGGTGACATCTCTTTCACGAACAACTCTTCCTCTTCCCGCGTCTTCGCCCCGACACGGCAGCGCTTGAGCCCCGGCAGCACGGTCTTCATCGCGATGAGATGCATCTTCGCCTGCTCGCCCGCTCCGATGAATCCGATCGATTCCGAATCGGGGCGTGCAAGGTAGCGGGCTGCAAGCCCCCCCATCGCGCCGACTCGCAGGTTGGAGCAGAGAGTCCCTTCCATGAAGGCGATCGGAAAACCATGGTCGATCTCAGAAAGAATGATTACCGCAGAGAGATTCTGGATTCCATATTTGACTGGATTTGGAGGAAAGACGGAAACCCACTTTACCCCGCAAATGTGCTTGGAGCGGAAGGTGGCGGGAAGGCAGTTGATTCGCTCCTGCGTCTCGTCGTTGAAAATCTGCACGATCTTCTCAGGGAAGAGGACATCTCCGGATGCGTACAGCCTCATCGCCTCTTCGGCTGCGTCCATGGCGAGATTCATATCGAGGCAACCTGAGGCGAGAAGGTCTTCCTGGGAAAAATACTGACAATGGATTTCGTGGGGGTTCATCCTGCACCATCGGGTAGTCACTGCGGTGGCGCTTTCCACCCCTTGTCGGAGTGTGAGCGTCTATTGATCAGCAGGTTACCGCAGGGTTGCTCAATCAACTCAGACGCGCAGATCCAGTTGATAGTCGCGGGGAAGTGTTGAGAGTGTAGGTGTGAGTGATAAAGAGACTGCCGGAGACGATACTCCCGTGCCCAACTTGATTGTGGCACCCGGGCAGTTGCCGACGTTCCAAAACCGGGCCGCGGTCTTCGTGGCGAATCTGCTAGGACTATTCTTTGGAAATGAAAAGCAGGCTGAGAAGCTCGCGATGGTGGTGGGGGAGGTCGATTCCTATGGCGGCCGGCTTGTGCCGATTTTGAATCTCCTCTTTTCCGGTCGGGGATTAAACACGCTTGTCCTTGAGCGCGAACCCGACGATTCACTTTGCCGCTACTTCGAAGAGGTTGCCGGTCTCACCCTCCCTGAGCGGTTCGTCTTACCCCATCGTGACTATTTGACGCTTGGTCGTTTCACGGAAGTGGACCTCGAAGCTCATCATCCATTAATCGACACCCTGAAACATTCCTTCGCCCCCTGGATCGATGGCTACGTGACCGATGACACGCTGACGCGAATCGCCCACCGCATCGGGAAGCGAACCATCTCGTCGAAGGCAGGAAGTTTTCTCGGAAATAACAAACGCGAGCTTCATCTCTTCCTCGAGTCAGCGGGACTTCCGGTGGTCGCCACGGAACTCGCTACGACGCCGGGGGAACTGACCAGTGCTCTCAAGAAGATCAAAAAGGCCGGCTTCCATTCCGGGGTCGTCAAGTCGGCTATCGGTGCTTCGGGGATCGGACTGGTGAAAGTGAACTCGCTCGAGGACGCCGCAGCGGTCGCTTCGGAGGTGCCTGATTATTTCTTTTTTGAGGGGGCTTGCCTTGTGCAGGGCTGGCTCAGTCCGGGAAGTCACGGGGTGAGCCGCGTCCGCAGTCCGAGCGCCCAGCTTTTTCTTGATGAGGATTCGATCACCATTTACGACCTGACGGAGCAAATTCTGAGTCAGGCAAGTGTCCACGAAGGGAACGAATCTCCCCCGCCTTATCTTGCGGAGCGTGAAGAGTGGCGAGCGGAGCTGCTGCGCCAGGCCGGTATCGCCGGGCGATGGCTGCATGAGAAGGGGTATCGGGGTATGAGCAGCGTCGATTTTCTCCTTGTCGAGCTTGAGAATGGCGGGGCCGACATTTACGTCTGTGAGATCAACGCGCGGGTCACAGGGGCGACCTATCCATCCGTCCTCGCCCGCCATTTTATGCCGGAAGGCTCGTGGCTCCTGAGAAATCTCCGCTTCGAAACTCCGCTCGCGGGGAAGGATCTGCTCACTTTGCTGGAAAAGTCAGGCGATCTCTTCCGGCCCGGGACGAGTGAGACCGGAGTGTTTCCGGTGAACTTCAATGCAGGCGCCGATGGCCGCATCCACAAGGGGCAGTTTCTATGCCTTGCCCATTCGACCGCCGGAAGCCATGTTCTTCTCGAAATGGCGGAGCTCGATTTGCCTTGTGCCCCGGATCGGGACTGATGCCGGGTATTTTTTCAACCCATGATTGATCGCGAAAGACTCACTGAGCAACTAATCCAGCTGACCCGCGATCTCGTCCTCATCGAGAGCACCGACGCCAGACCGGAGGAACGGCGACGATGCTTCCAATTGATTCGCAATCACCTCGAAGAAATCAAAGGGATTGAGTTTCAGGTGTTCGAAAAAAATGGCTATGAGTCACTCGTCGTCGTTCCGGAAGGTTGCGAACGACCTGAGGTTCTCTTTTGCGGACATCTCGATGTTGTCGAACATCCTAACCCGGAAAGCTATCGCTCCGAGGTGAGGGACGGAAGGATCTATGGCCCGGGAACCGGGGACATGAAAGGTCAGCTCGCGATTCTGGTACAGTTAGTCAGGTATCTCTGGCGGGAGCATCCCGGACTTCCGATCGGGCTGGCAATCACTTCCGACGAAGAGCGCGGTGGCGAGAACGGAGTGAAATTTCTCGTTGAGGAGGCAGGGCTTGAAGCCGGGGTCGCGGTGATTCCCGATGGGGGTTCCCTGAGCGACATCATCATCGAGGAGAAAGGCATTCTCCATTTGCAGATAAAATCCAGCGGCGAGGCAGCCCACGCGGCCCGCCCCTGGTTGGGTGACAACGCATTGGAACGTCTCACCGAGGGCGTTCGCCGAATTCAGGAGATAATTTTCGAGCCATTGAAGCCGGAGCAGGTCGATCCCGATGACCTTGAGACACACTGGTTTCCGACTTGTTCCCTCACCATGATCGGGTCCCCGAATGACAGTCCGAACCGGATTCCAGAAGAGGCTGAGGCGATGCTTGATATTCGTTTCATCCCCCCTCAAACGGCCCTGTCAGTGCTTGAGGAGATTCAGAGAGTCATTCCTCAGGGCCTCACCCTTCATCCTCTCGTTTCAGCAGAGCCAACTCACCTTGCCCCGGACGGGGGATTTGTCGACGCGACCCGCGAGGTCACGGGGGTTGAGCCACGCATTGTCAGAGCCTGCGGCGGAAGTGATGGCCGTTTCTTCTTTGCCAGAGGCATTCCGGTCATGCTTTCCCGCCCCCGCGTTGGGAATCTTCATGGACAAGACGAGTGGATCGATGTGGATTCGATGGTCGATTACTTCGAGATCTGCCGCCGCTACGTTCTTAAACGAATCACGATTCAATCCTGATTCACCTCTGGATTTCGGCGGGTTCCAACCCCGAAGTAGATCAGGAATACAGCGATCGTTGAGCCCACCAAATTGGAAACGAGATCCCAGCTCGTGTTTTCATAACCCCCGACATTGGTCTCCGGGAGGCAGAGCGTCGCAAAGAATTCAACGACCTCATTGAGTGCGCCAAATCCCATCCCGGCGGCGGCACAGAGAATCATCAATCCGGCACTGGCACGAATCAGCTTTCCGGTCGCCCCGAGAATGGCTTTCCCAAGCGCTTGCCAGCAAAGCCAACTCGTGATCCCGAATCCATAGGCATGAATGATCTGATCGTATTTCAGTCTCTCCGGAATAAGCCAGAGGTTGTAGAGAACGCCCTCGCCTTCCCCTCGATTCCATGAGGTGGGAATAGGAATGAGACCGCCCGCCATGTGAAGCAGGCCCCAGATCGAAAGCGCCCAGAGGAGGCCATTGCTGAAACCGACGCGGGAGTGAACGAAAATAAGCGCAGAGAGCTGCACCGCCATAACGACAATGTAGAAAACGAATTCCCCGTTTCCCGAGCTAAAGGCACCAATGGCCGATGCAATGAGATAGATGGAACTGAAAACGAGAATCGTCTTTAACTCCAGGCCGGTCGCGGGTCGGTGCATAATTTGGAAAAGAGGTCGCTACCTCAGGCTTTTCCTGCTCCATCATTGTAATCCGATTCAGACAGGATGCGGCGATAAACCGGACTCTATCGCGGCGACAAGTTTTTCGAATCGAATCGGTTTCGCGACCATGAGCGTGTCGCCGTTTGCAACGGTCAGGTCAGATCCGGTTTCGCCATTTGAGACAAGAGCCGTAACCATGATGACAGGAACGGAGTGAAGAATCGGGTCGGATTGAAGTAGGGCGCTGACATCTCCTCCGTCCAGATCCGGCATGATGACATCGAGGAGAATCAAATCCGGCTTGAATTCGCGGGCGGCGGAAAGGGCTTGAGAAGATTTTTTTTCAACAAGGACTTCGTAGTCATCAGTTGCCTCCAGATTGATTTTCATTGTCTGGGAGAGAGGGATGTCGTCGTCGATGATGAGGATGCGTTTTCGATTCATGGTTTGTGTTTTTGGATTTCTATTTCTTCGTGGAGTTGTTCTTCCTGACGCTTCATTGGCCCTCGAGTGAGTTCCCGAGCTTTCAAAAAAATCTGTACGCGAAGGCCCTTTGGATCCTCGACATTGGAAACCTGAAAATACCCGCGATGTAGATCGACAATGTTTTTGGCAACGGAGAGGCCCAGTCCGGTTCCTTCGCCGGTTGGCTTGGTCGTAAAAAAAGGCTCGAAGACGCGGTTCAGACGATCCTCCGTGATGCCCGGGCCTAGATCGCGAATCTCGAGCACGACCGCGAGATCCTCCACGCGGAGCCGATCATAGTCACGCCTTCCAAGATCGCGGTCGATGGTTTTCAGTTTTCCGCAGAAGGTCTTTACCGTGATGACCCGTTCCCCGTCGCATCCCTTCATCGCCTGGATCGAGTTCATCAGGATATTAATAAATACCTGAACCATTTTTGCCTCGTCAATTCGAACCGCCGGAAGAGCAACGCGCATTTCTTTCTTGATTCGAACGTTCTGTTTGAGGACTTCATGCCTAACCATTCGAATCGCCTTCAGGACCGCTCCATTGAGATTGCAGGTCTTCAACTCAAGATCATCCGAACGTGAGTAATCGACCATGCCGCGAATGATGGCGTCTGCGTTCTCAATCGCTTCCTGCATGTAGATGACCATAATGTCGTAGGGGTTTCCAAGCTCCTCAGCTTTGGTCCGGAAGAAGTCCACGCCCATTTGGATCGTGGCGAGAGGGTTCTTCACTTCGTGGGCGACGCCGGCAGCGAGCCTTCCAAGGGAATCCAGTTTTTCCGCCTGAATCAACTGCATTTGAGTCGTTTTCAACTCATGAGTCGCTTCCTGAAGCCTGTTGTTCAAGGAGCTCATTTCAAGCCGGCTCCGCTGGCGCTCAAGTGCGTAGAGAATCGAGCGGAGAAGGAGATCCCCGCTCAGGAAATACTTAGGAAGATAATCCTGAGCGCCGCGCTTTACCATTTTGACGGCCAAGTCATGATCTTCGTTTCCGCTGAGAATAATGATAGGAACATGAACGGCGGCCTCGTCTACCCGATCGAGGGTTTCGGGGCCGAAGGAATCCGGGAGTGAGAGATCAAGAAGGATGACATCGAACTCAGATCGATCAGCGCTGTCGGGGCTCAGGTGGGTGATGGCATCCTTCAGCGAGACTGCCCGAATCACTTCAGGTTTATGGTCAAAGACTGCTTCCAGGAGGTGCTCCTTCACGAGGGCGAAATCGCCATCATTGTCTTCAATGCAAAGAATGCGCATCGCGGTTCCGGATGACGCGTTCGCTTCCGGGTTCTTAATCCCGGATGATTCAAAAGGAGGATTCATGAGTCACCTCCGGTCTCAGGCTGTTTTTCCTGTTCTCAGGTAATTCGGCAGTAAACCACCAGAAGTCTACGACCCTTTTCATCATCGAGAAAAATTCATCGATATCCGGCGGTTTCACGAGGTAGCAGTTTGCTCGAAGTGAGTAGACTGTATCAATATCCTCCTGCGCAGAGGAATTGGTAATGACAATTACGGGGATGGAGGAAAGCAAGGGATCCGATTTGATATCGCGGAGAACATCCCTGCCGTCTTTTCCGGGAAGATTTAGATCAAGAAATATCAAGTCCGGTCTGTTTGCCTTGCTATAATTATATTCTTTTCTGAGGTAGTGGGTCGCTTTGTCTCCGTTATCGACCGTGAATAATTCATGTTCGATTCCTATCTCACCCAGAGCCTCGATCGTCAGTCGAGCCTCTGCCGGGTTGTCTTCGACCAACAAAATTTGCATTTCCTCCTCCTTGATTAATTGAGCAACAATTAGTTAGGCATTTTTATATCTATTTTAACAGCCTTAATTCTCCTTATTAATATTAGCTTTTATTAACTATAATTTGAAGGCGGAATCACCGGTAGCGTAAAGACAAAGTTGGCTCCGCCCTGATCCGATCTTTCGACGCGGATAGTTCCGTGGTGCCGCTGGATGATGCGGCTGCAGATCGCAAGGCCGATTCCGGTGCCCGGAATGTCTTTTTGATTGTGGAGTCGCTGAAAGATTTGGAAGACACGATTCCTTTGGGCGGGATCAATGCCGGGCCCGTTATCGGCCACGGAGAAAACCCAGCAGTCATCTTCTTTTGTCGAGGAAATCCTTATCTCGGGAGTTTGGTTTCCACTATATTTAATCGCATTGCTGATGAGGTTTTGGAAAAGTCTCGTCAGCTGTTCGCGGTCTGCAATGACCTCCGGGAGTTTCTCACGGTGGATCTTAGCGCCGGACTCGGCAATGCTAACGGTCAGGTTTTCAAGCGCGGCATCGAGAGCTTTTCCCGGGTCGAGCAGAGTCAGGGCTTCGCCGGCTTTATCGATCCGTGAGAGTTCAAGGAGCGCGAGGATGAGTTGCCTCATTTTCTCGCTTCCGTCGACGATATGGTGGATGTATTCGTCAGCATTTTGGTCCAGCTTCCCTGTATAGCGTCGTTTCAGAAGCTGAACGAAACTGGTGACCATCCGGAGGGGTTCCTGGAGGTCGTGTGATGCGATGTAGGCAAACTGCTCCAGCTCTGCGTTTGAGCGGCGCAGTTCCTCTTCCATGTGTTTGCGCTCGGTGATGTTTCGGGCTGCGGCGTAGATAAGCTCCCCTTTGGAATCAGGAACGGCGTTCCACTCGAGCCAGACGTATCGCCCGCTCGTGCTCCGGTATCGATTTGCGAAGCGCACGATGGATTCGCCCTGATTCAACGCCTCGATCACGGCGACAGTCTCTTCCACATCATCGGGGTGAACAAATTCGACGAATGGTCGGCTGAGGAGCTGCTCATCCGGGTATCCGAGTGTTTCAGAAAAGGCTGGATTCACCCGTTTGAAGAAGCCATCCGTTCCGGCCACACAAAGCATATCAAGTGAGACGCGGAAGAAGGCTTTTAGGAGCGCCCCTGCTTCCTCGGCGCTCTGTTTTGCCTTGATAATTTTCTCGGCGGCTCTTCTCTGTTCGGTGGTGTCGTCGGCGACGCCCGCCATGCGAATAACTCGTCCCGAAGGATCTTGAATCGTAAATCCGCGATCCCTGATCCAGCGTTCAGAACCGTCGGGGCGATGGATGCGGTAATCGACATCAAAGCTGGTATGCTCTCTGTCGAGGGAGAGACGGCGGTCGAAGGCGGGAAAATCATCGGGATGAACGCTCTCTCGAATCGTGGAAATGGTGGTCGTGTCGGGGGGGCTTTGGAGCCAGATAGTTTCAAAACCGGGACTGAGGTATTCGATTTGTTCCCCATCTGCATGAGTGATCCAGAAGGCTTCACCAATATTGTCCGCCAATTGAATAAAGCGTTCCTGTGATTCTGCCAGCTCTGCGGTCCGTTGGTTGACTTCTGATTTGATTTGGTCGTTTCTTCCAAGTGAGGACATAAGAAGAATACCAAGGAGTGTGACGAGGATGAAACAGGCGGATTGCGCCACAATGATACCCCGGGGAGGATTGAGTACGATCGTCGGGTGCTGCGACGTTGCTGAGATCATCCAGATACGGCCGGCGAAATCGAATCGGCTCGTGAGGCTGGGCCGCATTGCCGGAGTTCGGTCGCTTTCATGGATTCCACTGTTTACGAAGGGCGCAGGATCAGGATCGGCGAAAGGCTTTGTATTGGCTCCGAAGTCAACGAGTGCGATATCCATCGGAATGTCAATTCTCTCATCGGTTGTCGCTTCCAGCATGTTGCCGACGTTCAGAATCGCTATCGCAATTCCCGGCTGATCGTGGATGGAAAGGCTTCGCTGCTCCCCATCTGTGAGAGGTTTGCGATCAATCCACTGGAGAACGGCGACTCGCATCTGATTTTTCCAGGTAAAGGGTATCGTTGCTTTAGGCTGACTCTTGTTGCGAACCAACTCAATGGCGCTGGCGATGGGCTCGACCGTGGCGAGGTCGAAGCCGGTCAGGCCGTGTGCCTGTTCCGGAGGCTCAGCATATAGAACTGGAAAGTGAGAGCCGTTCGTAGTCAGGGCGAGAGATTTTGTCTGAGCACTGTCCGGGTATTTTTCCGCAAAGGATGAGGACGTTTCCTTTTTCTCCGATGCACTTTCCTGACCGCGGTGAGTCGATGGAGCCCAGATAATGCTCTCGAATCCTTTATTCTGCTTGAGGGGGCGGTCGACAAAGGTATGAAATTCGTCTGGATCAACCTCGGCGCTGCTGTCCCACAAGCTGCGGATTGATTTCAATGATTCAAGATGGGCCGTGGCGAGTCGCTCGAAGGAGGAGATGCGTCGAAAAGCATTCTTCTCAAATTCAGCTTTCAGATTGCTAACGGATGAACTGCTGACATAGCACAGGACTCCGAGGACCGCCGCGAGGGCGAAAAGTCGCGGAACTTGCATGGCCAGGGTTGGTTTGTCGAGGGCACATCTAAGTTTGCCGCAAGGGCCCAGCAGAAGAGGAGCAACGGCGATCGCTCCAAGAGCGCGCCCGAGAGCCTGATTCTCAAAGAAAAACCATCCGATGGAAGCGGAAGCGACTCCGGCGGGTATCCAAAATGCGGTCACCGCGATGGCTCCGCCGAGACCGCTCATGAGGCCGCCGAGGAGGTAGAAACGTGAAGCTCCCGATTCGGAGAGGACGCCATTGGGCCAGTGAGTCCATCGGTGAATGAGAAAGGCGGCAAAGCCGGGCCCGGCAAGGACTCCGAGAGCTTCCCCGGAGATCACGGCGAAGACAGAGCCATAGGAAAGTGATTGCTCAAGCCACTGGAGCTGCAGTATCGAAGCGAGGATTGCCCCGAGGGTGAGCCAGGCCCAGACATTTCGCCCGTAGGTAAGAAACGCAGTGAGGGCAACCCCATAGGGGAGCCAGATAACCGGCCAACCTGCGAGGGGACCGGAGACCCAGAGGCTGAGAAGGGCGGTGAGCAGGTAAGAAGCGATGAGGATCAATCCGCGAAAACCGCTCCGACCGGGGCCGTGAATGGTTGCGGGATCCGGGACCTCACTTTCTGTATTGCTACAGAGCTCCGTTTCCTCTTTCACCAAAGAAAGAGGCTAACAGATTGAAAGCCAACTGAGAAGGATAATCTCAGGGCAGTCTTTCGGTGGAAAGGACGATCCTATTTGGCCTTCATTTTGCCGCGTCCCGGTCTCGTGGCGGGAAGCGCTCCTTCGGGACGTAATAATTCGACAGCAGAACGCCGGTTGGCGGAGATCTCCTCGACATGGTTGTCATAAGCTTGTTGCAGGGCTGCGATCACTTCCGGATGATCTGCGGCGACGTTGGTCGTCTCTCCGATGTCAGTGACGGTGTCGTAAAGTTGCACTGGATCCGGAGACGGTTTCGAGGTGACGTTGTCTCGTTTCTGATCTCCCTTTCCTTCCGGCCAGGGATAAAACTTCCACTTTCCGGAGCGAACCGTTCCGGGGCCATGCATCAGTACATACTGCTCGTGAGGGCTTTTGGCATCCGGTTCTCCGCTCATGAGCGGCCAAATGTCGAGTCCGTCGATTTTCCGCTCAGGCATGGTCCCTCGGCAGAGATTCACGAGGGTGGGCATGATATCAATCGAAGCAGCAACTTCTGAACAAATCGAGCCTTTTGGAATTTTGCCCGGCCACCACATCAAGGTGGGCTCACGGATTCCCCCGTCGTAAACACTTCCTTTTTTCGCCCGGAGCGGGAGAGATGAACCGACCGCGGCACCGTTGTCGCTCGTGAAGATAACAAGAGTGTTCTCAGCGATGTCGGCAGCTTTAACTGCCTTAAGAATTTCACCGACGGACCAGTCGACCTCTTCGATCGCGTTGGTTATTAAGTCTTTGTCAGGATTGTTGAATGCCTCAGAAACGGCGAGAGGAAGATGAACCATAGTGTGCGGCAAATAGATAAAAAACGGGTTCTCTCTTTCCTCTCTGATGAACTCTATCGCCTTCTTGGTATAGCGTTTTGTCAGGGTGTTCTGGTCGGCGGGATACTCGACGACCTCGTCATCGCGCAGGATGGGGACATTGTTCTTCGCGATGTGTCCTGCCTTTATCCCGGCGAGAGTCAGTCCGTCACGGATCACGATATCATCGGCGAGTTTGTTCGCAGGATCGATCCACATATCGTTGCTGTAGGGAATGCCCCAGTAGGAATCGAATCCCTGGTAGGTTGGCAGTGAGGGCGGGAGATGGCCGAGGTGCCATTTTCCGATGCAGGCCGTGTCGTAGCCGGTCGATTTCAGCATGTCAGCCAGGGTGACTTCGTCAGGATTCAGACCTCTGGTGCTGTCAGGAAAAAGCACGGGAGGCATGTCGAGGCGCTGATAGTGAGCGCCGGTGAGTAGCGCGGTTCGCGAGCCCGTGCAAACGGCACAACCAACATAGAAATCGGTGAACTTCATTCCTTCGGCCGCCATCTTATCGAGATTCGGAGTCTGAGGAACGGTCGCCCCGTTGAAGCCGACATCGCCGTAGCCCATGTCGTCGATGAAAATGAGAATCACATTAGGCCGGGGCGTCTCACCGGTGTGCGCAATCGTGGTGATGAGGATGAGAAAGAGGAGGCCCAGATTTTTCATGGCGGCATCTTGAGGGTAATGCGCAGAATCGGAAATGGAAAACGCTCCGGCTTGACGTGATCTCTTTGGCGGGAGCCGGGGATCCTTTTATCTCACCGCATTTTAGCGCCCTCTTCGCGTTCTTGCCATCAAGGGTGGAAATAGCGCATTCTCCTTTAATGAAATGTAGTTTATTTATTTTTTGTGCGCTCTTTTCAATGATTGGAAGCCTTTGCGCTAAAGACCTGAGGGGATCCAAGCCAAACATCATTCTCGTCATTACCGACGACCAGGGCTATGGACCGGTCGGTCGCCACGGGCATCCCTGGCTGAAAACGCCGAACATGGACACACTCTATGACACCTCGACGCGATTTGACCGCTTTCTCGTGAGCCCAACCTGCTCCCCGACGCGTGCTGCTCTCATGACCGGCCGCCATCCGATGAAGAACGGCATCACCCACACGATTTTGGAGCGTGAACGCATGACGCTCGACGCGACGATTCTTCCTCAGGTCTTGAAGACGGCCGGATACACCACTGGTATTTTCGGGAAATGGCACCTCGGAGATGAAGAGCCCTATCAGCCTCAAAGCCGGGGCTTCGACGAAGTCTTCATTCATGGCGCGGGCGGTATCGGCCAGGCTTATGACTGTTCCTGTGCGGATGCTCCGGGCAACAAGTATTTCAACCCCGTGATCCGGCACAACGGGTCGTTTGTTCAAACCGAGGGCTACTGCACGAACCTCTTTTTCGAGGCCGGGCTGGGTTGGATCAAATCGGTCAAAGACGGGGACGCCCCTTTCTTCACCTACATCACGACCAATGCTCCCCACGGCCCATTCATCGCGCCTCCGGAGAATGAAAAGCGATTCAGTGATCTTGGATTCGAGGAAATGACGGCCGGCTTCTACGGCATGATTGAGAACATCGACGAAAATATGGGTGTCATGTTAGAAAAGCTGAAGGAGTGGGAGCTCATGGAAAACACCGTCATTATTTTCATGTCTGACAACGGCATGACCGGTGGCGGCTCCGGGAAACCGGGACAACTCCTGGGGACCGATAAAACCGGATCGCCGATGGATATATACAATGCCGGCATGAAAGGCCTCAAGGGCAGTGCTGATGAGGGAGGCGTCCGCGTTCCTTTCTTCGTTCGGTGGGATGGAAAGCTCGAAGCCAATAGGCAAATCGAAACCGTCGCCGCTCACATCGATATTCTACCAACCCTGGCCGACCTCGCCGGTGCGGAGATTCCCGGGGCGCAAGTCGAGGGTCGCAGCCTTCTCCCGCTCATGGAAAACCCCGATGCCGAATGGGCGGATCGCTACCTCTTCACTCATAAAGCGAGATGGAAAACCGGCTCCGAACCCAACGATCACCAATGGCAGGATTGGGGAGTTCGAAATGCACGCTTTCGCCTCGTTGGATCAGGAACTCCCAAGAACATCGTCGAAAAGAAAAACCCGAAAGCAGTGGTAAAAACCGACATGCTCTACGACATGCTCGCCGATCCCGGGCAGACGACCAACGTCATCGATCAGTTCCCCGAAGTCGCGAAAGCGATGCGCGAAGCCTATGATGCATTCTGGAAAGAGACCCGCCCCCTCATGGTGAACGAAGATGCTCCGATGTCCCCGACCCGCCCCTACCATGTCCTCTTTGAAGAGCAAACTGCAGCCGGTGGCATTCCAAAATGGGAAGCGCCTGAGTTGTAGTGACCAGCTCAAGCCCTGCGTAGGATGGACTGCCCAGTCCGTCTTTCCAGATGCCTGTGCAGGCCCTGATCTTCCCCCGACTGCGGAAACTAGTAGGGCAACCCCGTCCTCTTTTGGATCACTCCGCCATCAACGCCGCCCTGAGATAATCAGTCGTCGTTTCGTAGCGTGGGTGAGGCTTGCCCGGATACACCACTTCACAGGGGACATTGAATGTTTCGCAATGCTCCTGCAGCTTGACCCCGAAATTCGAGGTGTGAGTAGGATCTTTCTGTTCCTTCCCGATCGCAGGCGGTGCTGAGTAGGTGAGGAAAACAGGAGGATCGTCGCTGCTCACGAGCGCGTAGGGAGAATACTCGGCGATCCAGTCAGCAATTCGCTCCCGCTCCGCGAGGAACTTGTCGAAACCGAGAATCCCGAAAGCGTGCCCACCGTATTTGCTGTTCGGCGTCCATGCTTTCATCTGCGCCGGATCAAGCGTTGTCTGCGCCCCGGTCACCGCTGCGCACCAGAGACGAGTCGACTCACGCGCTATCGGATCATCACTCGCCGGATCGGCCATGTCATCGTGAAAGGCGAGCCAGAGCGACGAACAGGCTCCGGCCGATCCTCCCGTTGCGCCGATCCGCTCTTTGTCGATGTTCCATTCTTCTGCTTTGCTGCGAACGAATTGGAGCGCACGGGCCGCATCGTGGAGGGGGCCTTTCACCGGAGGAACCACGCCATCAGCAGTCGCCTGCTTGATATAACGATAGTTGATCGCGACCACCGAAATCCCCGCTTCGAGCAATTGACTCGCATTCGCAAAGCGATCCATCCGCTCCTTGCTTCCGCCGGACCAGCCACCGCCATGAATCACGAAGACGAGTGGCGTTGGCACTTCAGAATCCGCTTTCCAGAAGTCGAGGACGTGGCGTTCGTGTTCACCGTAAGCGACCTCGGCGAGAGTAGGATGGGGGACCGAAGGCGCGTATTTCGGAGGAGCTTCCGCTTTCTTTTCCTGAGCAGAAAGACCAGTCGCGAAAAGGAAGAGAGTGGCGGTGAGAGTGGAGATTTTCATTGAGTCACAAAGTGTAGGGTCACGCGAGTCTAGCGAGGCACGTTCGATATAACAATCCCGTTGTCACGCCGTTTCCGGCAAAGCATAGACCGGAGCTCCGGGACAATCGCAGGAATGTCATCGTTACGCGAAGTGTGGCTGAGGTTTGTTGGAATCACCCCGCAAACGCAACCGAGGCGACCCCTTTCACCCCTGGCTCGGCTTGGAAGAGACGGCCCGCGTGCTCTTCGTCCACATTCGGGAACTTACCGGTCGTGATGTAGAGCGTTTTCAGCTCCGGCCCCCCGAAGGTGCAGGAAGTCGGGCCCGTCACGGGGAGTTCAATCTTGTCTAAGATCGCTCCGCTCTTTGGATCAAAGCAAATCACCGCGCTGCCCCGGCAGAAGGCGATCCAGAGATGGTCGTTCTCATCAATTGTCATCCCGTCGGGTGAACCCTTAAGCGCCTCCGTATCAATCGCGATCGTCTCGTTGCTGATCCCGCCCGTCGCGTTGTCGAAATCAAAGGCGCGAATCTTCTTCGATGGCGTGTCGATGTAGTAAAAGGTGGTGGCGTCCGCGGTCCAGGCGAGGCCGTTAGAGTTCGTCACGTTCGGATACTTCAGCGAGAGCGAGAGATCGGTTTCGAGGCAGTAAAGCGCCGCAGTGCCCGTCTCCTTCACCGTGCTGATCGTGCCCGCCCAGAGACGGCCTGCAGGATCGCACTTGCCATCGTTGAAGCGATTCTGTGGCTTCTTGTCAGGCTCCGGATCGGCGATTGGCGTTTTCTCCCCCGTCGCCGGATCAAGGAAGGAGATCCCGTTGTCTCCTGCCATGACGTAGCCGCCCTTCGCACGAGGAACGACCAGTCCGACGCGCTCCCCGACTTCGATGGAGGTTTCCGCTCCCGTCGCCGGATCAAAGGTATTCACGCGATGCCCTTCGATATCGACGTAGTGAAGAATCCCATCATGCCAGACCGGGCCTTCGCCCCACTTTGAAAACTGCGTTCCTGCTAAAGTCACCATGCGGGGACTTTCGGGGAAAAGGATGGAGAATCAACAGGGTATGATTGGGGGCCTAACCCTGTTGAATCCAGCAAGCTGTGGCGACGGGATTCCTGCCGTCGCAGCAGGGCGGGCGCGCAGAAATTTCTTTGCTGGAGCCTTCCCATGCGATTTCCGACTCGCCTTTGTCCGCGGACTTCGCTACAAACGATCCCATGAAGATCACCATCCTCTCCCTCGCCCTCATTGCCATCGCCTCATCAACCCTCGTCAGTTGCACGACCAACGACGGTTATCCTCCCCGCGGCATGCATAACAACGATCCCATGCCCGCAGCAGTGCGGAGACATCAGGAGCGGATGCGACGGTAGGCCTCGGAGGCTCGTCGAAAATCGACTGCTCTTTCTTTCGCATCAGCGATTCCCGCAGTCTGCTACGAATCCCCGCGAACCAAATCGATCCCCGCAGGCTCCCACAATTCAATCGCGTTGCCTTCGGGGTCCTTGAGGTGAGCGAAACGCCCATTTGGATGGACTGTTTCCTCGACCGCAACCTTGATCTCAGCTGCGCGGAGCTGAGAAACCATCGCGTCGAGGTCTCTCACTCGAAAGTTGATCGACCAGGTGCGGGAAGGCCGCTCCTCAGATTTCTCGCGCGAGGGCTCAGCGCCAAAGATCGTCGGACCGGCGTCCTGCCACCACGATGGGTGTTCGAAATTTTCCGCATAGCCCGCGATGCCAAAGTTTCGCTGATACCATTCCGTGAGTGCGTCAGGATTCTCTCCGTAGAAGAAGAATCCGCCAATGCCCGTGATTTTTTCCATGGGGGAATGGTGAGGATTCAAGAGGGTTCGGTCAATGAGTTAACCCTCTTGGGTTTGAGTCCGTGGGTGTGAAACCTTTCGACGAATCGCTGTCTGCCTCTTCGACGCGGACCGGCCACCTGCCGACGTTGACACCTCGATCCCATCACGGCAATCTACCGCCATGAAATTCACCCTGATGATTCGCCTTCTCTGTGCTTTTGCCTTCACCGGATTTGCCTTGTCGGCTCCTTTGTCCGCCGCCGGGAGCTGGCCCGACTTTCGTGGGCCGACTCAGGATGGTCACGTGGGGTCTGCCAACCTGCCGGAGACGTGGAGCGAATCCGAAAACGTGAAATGGAAGACAGAGATGCCGCTTCTGGGGCTGTCTTCGCCCATCGTTCTCGACAATCAAATCTGGTTGACCACCGCGACGGTGGAAGGCCACGAATACTATGTGCTCTGTGTCGATGCGACGACCGGGGAAATCACTACCAATCAAAAGCTGTTTCAAAGTGACAACCCGCAGGACATGGGTAACGGCGCACAGGACAACAGCTACGCGACGCCCTCTGCAGTGGCAGAACCCGGACGCGTCTATGTGCACTACGGCAATATCGGAACCGCCTCTCTCGACACCGAAACGAGGGAAGTCATCTGGAAACGGGACGACTTGAAGTGCTGGCACTATCGGGGTGCTTCCTCCTCCCCCGTGCTCTTTGAAGACCTTTTGATCCTCACCTTTGACGGCGCCGACCTCCAGTATCTCGTCGCCCTCGACAAACGCACCGGAGAAACCGTCTGGAAAACCGACCGGTCCGCGGAGTGGAACGACGAGGATATCGACAAGGAAATGGTGAAAGAGGGAGACTGGCGCAAAGCCCACAGCACCCCTTTGATCGTTTCCATCGACGGAGAACCGGTCATGTGCAGCACCGGGGCGAAAGCCGCCTACGGCTACGATCCCCGGACCGGCGAAGAACTTTGGCGGGTGGACCACGATGCCTATTCCTGCTCCCCCCGACCGGTCTTCTACGATGGCAGCTTCATTCTCGTGACGGGTTTCAGCAAAGGCGCGGAAATGATGTCCGTGAAGGCCGGTGGCAGCGGCGTGGTCAACGACACCCACATCGAGTGGCGATTCGACACCTCGTTCCCGAAGTATTCATCCCCCATCCTCGTCGATGACCTCCTCTACTTTGCGATGGACGACAGCTTTCTCGTCTGCGTCGAGGCGAAGACCGGAGAGGCCGTCTGGAAAGGTCGCGTCGGGGGCAAATACCGAGCCTGCCCCATCTACGCCGACGGAAAACTCTATTTCTTCAGCCTCGAAGGCAAGACCACCGTGATCGAGCCGGGCCGCGAATTCAAAATCCTCACGACGAACGAACTCGCGACCGATGCGCCGCTTGATGATCCAAGACGCGGGCCGGGCTTCATGGCCTCACCCGCCGTGGTGGGAGACGCGATGTTTCTGAGAACGCGGTATCATCTCTATCGGATTGAGGCGGAGTAGGGTGGTCTGACCGGGAGGGCTTTCGGGTAAAGCCTGTCGGTGTGACTGATCATTGAACTAGTTAAGAAACGTTGCCTTACCCCCTTCATAGGTTTCGGTCTTCAACAGGTCGAGATAGCGTGCGTAGCCGAAGGTGCGGTCACGCTTCTTGCCGGGGATTTCTGCGAGGACGCCAGCATCGACCAGGGCCATGACGAAAGAAATCTTGCCTTTTGACAGCTCAAAGAAAAGATTTCTTTCTTAGTGCGCGGCACTACGAAAGGTCAGTTTCGTTTCGCTGAGATCTCTTGAGCGGGGAAAAATCGACGGAACGAATACCTCTTCGATCCGAGCGCGCCACGGAGTTGAAAAAAGCGAGGACTCCCCCGAGCCATCAATCGTCATTCATCATTTCCCAGTATTTTGTCAGTCCTTGCTCGCGAATCATTTCCTCTAATTCGGGAACATTAATCAAATCCCTCGAAACGGCCAGCATCATGCGGATATCACTCAGATGTTTGGGGCTTTCACCAGATCGATAAAAGTCGAGTTTACGGATGATCACATATTCAGCCGGGGCAATCGCGATTTCTTCGCCATCTATTTCGGCTTTCCTTCGATTCCGAAAGGCCCACCCATGGAGGGGATCGTTTCCCATCAAATAGACATCCGCTTTAAAGCCGGTTTCATGATGAATGAGGTTAAAATGGCCATTCGCCTCACGATTCGCTTCTATTTCGAGAACTTCAACCGGTGGGCAATAGAATTGTTCCAGAGGAAACAAAGCCGCCAGCTTTCGGGCTTGGGCCGAAGGCAGCAACAAGATCAAATCCACACCGTTCGTGTTCCGTGGCTCGCCATAAATCGCCGCCGCCATGGAACCGGTGACCAGGTATCGAAATCCAGCCTCGTTGAGTCTTTTCGTGAAGTGGATCGATGACCACATCTCAACCTTTCAACACTCCACGGATGCAAATCAGCCGAACTTCCTCCGCAATTTGGTCTTCAGACCAATCGGGATGCTGCATCCGAAGCCCAGCAGCCTTGAGTTTCCGAGCCTGCCGATTCAGCGCATCGACTTGTTTCAACTTCTGATCCGGCGTCATCCGCCGGTATGCCGCAATCTGAGCCGGATGCAAGGTGCCCTCAGGAACCCAATGGGGCATTTCAGGGGCGGTTTCGGATTTAGGAGACATGCGTCCAACCTATCGCTCCGATGCGCGAGGTCCAAATCAAAAGCGTGGCTCGTTGTGGGGGTTTCCGAGGTTGAGAACCGAGATGTCATTGCCGCGATCTGAGGAAAAGTGGCAGATCAAAGAGAGGAATTGGAAACGTTGGCGCAGCCGCCAGTTTTCTGAGTGCGAGTGAGCTTTCGGATTTGAAATGTCAAAATTTGTCAACCGACCCCTTTTTCGACTCGACCCCTTTTTCGACCCCTTTTTCGCAGGATCAATCGTTAAAATTTGGAGAGATCAACCGCCTTGAGACCCGCTAGCTTTGCTGCCTTGAGTTGGCGCTGGTCGCTTGATACAAATTCTCTGCAATCGAGCAATCGGGCCGTGGCGATATGCATGAGGTCCAGAGTCCGACACCCGGTTTTGAGTGTGATCAGCGGGGAGAGGAGAAGACTTTCGTTCGCGATCTCATCAAGCGAGAGGGGCACGGCTACGAATTTCCCCTGCTTTACCATTTCCGAAAGCAAGGATTTCGCCGCCACCAGTTGAGCGGTGTTGATCTGTTTGCGAAGCGCCATCGCGTTCAAGGCGGTTTCCATTTCCAGTTCGATCAGGCGCGAGACCGGGATCGGGGCTCGACGTTTTGTGAGGAAGGAAAGCACTTTCGAGCTGAGAGGTTCCGCCACCACCAGCTTTAGGGCGACGCCGGTGTCGAAGAAGGGCCCCATCACCGTGTGCCTCTGAGATCGTCGAGGGTTTCGTCAATGACGGCGATCTGTGAAGATCCCCAAATGGCGCTGAGGCGTTCGCCGTGGCCGTCCCAATCCGCCGATGGCGCTGCTGGATCTGGCACGGGAGAGAGCCGGGCGACAGGCGTCTTGCGCCGCACGATCTCAACCGTCTCGCCGCTCTCGACCGATTTGAGAATCTTGGCGAGATTGTGTTGCGCTTCCCTTACCGTCACCGTTTTCATGACGCACGTTAATGCCGCACAAATATGGAGTCAAGGGACCGGGTTGCCAAAAGGATCAGTCCTGGAAATTCATAGGGACACATGGAAATCCGGAGGGACAGTAGTATCAGATTGTTCAAGCGGATTTTTTGACGATTTTTTGGCGAAG